>CAYNQH010000178.1:0-3243 GCA_964399255.1 uncultured Methanosarcinales archaeon
TAAATGCGCTGCCAGGGAAGTTCTACATCAGGATCGGCATGATGAACCCTAACAGCGCAGCAGCCATTGCCGAAGAGCTGATAGAGGCATACAATCTTCCTAAGGTATTCAAGTTCCTCCATATCCCTATACAGTCAGGCAACGATGAAGTGCTCAGGAAGATGAACAGGAAATATGATGTATCAGATTTCAAGAGCCTGGTAGAAAAGTTCAGGAAGGGTATCCCAAATCTCACTATAAGCACAGACATAATCTGCGGCTTTCCTGAAGAGACAGAAGAGCAGTTCGATGACAGCCTAGATATTGTCAGATGGCTCAGGCCTGATGTTGTCAACATATCGAGGTACCAAGATAGGCCAGGCACTCCTGCAGCCAAGATGAAGCAGGTCCTCAGCAGGGAGATAAAGGAGAGGTCAAGGAAGATAAAAATATTATTTGAAGAGATATCCCTGGAAAATAACAAGGCATGGATTGGGTGGGAAGGCGAAGCAGTAATTGATACAAAGGGAAAGCAGGGTACAAACACTGTTGTCGGAAGGAACTATTGCTATAAGCCGATAATACTAAAAGGGGACTATATGCTGGGAAGTTTTGCGGATGTAAATATCAAAGGAGCAGAAGTATATAACCTGAGGACATAGATTTATATATAAAAACCTTCTCCCATGTCTTGAGGGGATTTTTATGTCAGAAGGGATAGTCATTCAGCTAGATACGAAGAAACGCAGGGATATAGAATCTATAATAGACTTATTCTCAGACCCTGAAAAATATGATATAGACCTAGAGAGTAAGGATACAGATCTTATCAAGGTTCTTGTGCCTGAAAGGATATATGATGTGCTCAATTCCTTAGGCTATTTCTCATTCAATCGGATAGATGACAAAGATAAGTTCTACTGGGCCAGCAAAGAAGTTAGGGACAGATTCAAGCGAAGCAGGGACCTGGATGAGCTTTTTGCAAGGCTGTTCGTGCATGAGGAACGCCTTGATCATGTCTCTAACAACCGGAAGTTCGACACTATTGATTATAACTATTATGAGGATATCTCTGTAGCTGCTTTTGACATAGCTCTTGGCCTTAACAGGCGCAAGCTCGACGGAAGCTTAACCTTCATAGACCGGGCTATCCGATATAACAGCATAAGCAGGAACCCTCATCTTTCAGACAGGTATAATAATCCTAGGGTTGCTATCAACCTGACTACCATAGCCTCGATGTATCTTGAGAGGCAGAAAGGAAAGCTTATAGAGGTCATAAATGCAGGAAGAAGAGGAGAATATCCTCTTGAAGACCTGACACAGAGGGATCTTTTTTTGGATGATTTTGAGAATGACCTAAGGAGAAGCCTTGCTTTCATCAACCATGCTATTCAGCATGCTGACAATAGCGGCAGCGTAGACCTTAAAGAGACAATAGTCAAGAGAGGAGAGTTCTACTTTAGGTCAATAGCTGCACAAGGGATGCTTAGAGAGTTCTCAAAAGTATTTGGATATGAAAGCGCAAAGGAATATGCTGATTTCTTCAGCATGCCTTTCGAGAACCTGAACAAGCTCAAGCTATACCTGAAGCTCCATTATCCGGCAGGGGTAAAAGAAAAAAAATAAGATAAGACTGCCTATCCGAATCTGTCGAAATTCATCCTCCTTGCAAGAGGGCTTTCTATCTCATCAATACCTATAAGCGGCAGTCTTGCAGATGGCATTATAGGGTCGAATCTTGGCTCTAAAATAGGAAGCCTGTCACCTATAAGACCTGAGCCGTTGATCCTCGGCAGATAGCCCGTGTTTACCCCAAAATTGTTCAGCTCTCCGAAAGCCCTCTCATAAGGCTGCTGGTACTGCATCGGCTGAAAAGCCTGCTGCATAGCCATATCTCCTGGTGTCATAAATCCGTTCATTTTCTTTACCTCCTTAAGGTTTATCAATCAAAAAAATAATAAAAATATCTTTTAGCTTACCGCATATCTGGAACATTAATGCCTATCTTAGTTATGCATGGTTCCGGTTCTCCATATATAGTCGGCCTCCAAAAATCCGGCTCCCCTATCTTAAATGGATCATGCCCATAAGGGAATGTTTCTGGCTCCCCTATCCTAAATGGATCAGGCCTGAAAGGATCCGGCCTGTAAGGGAATAGTTCTGGCTCCCCTATCCTAAATGGATCATGCATGAAAGGGAATAGTTCTTCTGGGATAAATGAAGAACGGCTAAACATGCGCTCTAGATCCAATTTATGTATTCCCATGACAAAAAACCCTTGTTGTGTTAGTTTTGAAAGTTCTTCTGCTGTTTGGCTCATCTTGTTTACCTCAAAAAATAAAAAAAATTAAAGACCCCAAGGGTTGTCTTTCTTCCTCCAAAAGCTGAATCTATTTTCAGGCTCATCTAAAAGGCAGTTCAGCATGTTGTTCTCCGGCATGACCAGGGTTGGGATCTTTATCTCTACTGGAACATACAAATTCTCTTCTCTTGGGAAAAGGTTCATGTAGTTTGCCATGCTCTCTGTCCTTTTCCTCGAAGTTTCCAGTCCTATGTATGGCTGTTCGCTTAGGTAGCTTCCCATATCCAGTGTTTTGTTCTGAACTTCTGCAAAATTGATCACAGAAACAGGTTCAGGTATTAACGGCAGAACCGGTTCGTACTTAGGCTCAACTACTCTAAAAGCAGGGTCTGGCTCCCATGTCCCTATAGGTTTTATGCCTAGAGTTCCATTGCTATATTCCCTGGTATATTCCCTAATCTCATCTCCAAATGTTCTTATCTCCTGTACGCCTCCATTCATCGCATCCATTCCTGCAGGGGTAAACCCTGCCATAACCATCGGGTTAAACATATCCATTTTCTTTTCCTCCGTCCTTAGTTTATTGTTTTTGGTCCTTCCTGGTAGAACTGCCATACGATCTCCTCAAGAGGTGGATCGCCAGCTGGCAGATCATACCATCCGCGTCTTTCCTTCTTGGGAGGGTTGCGCGGCAGGTCTATTACCGCCGGCATCCCAGTAGGACTGTAATTCAGCTCAAAAGAGCTCACGCTATATTGTTCCATTTTCATTTACCTCCAAATCTAATTGCCTATAAGGCTAAGCATAGAAGGATCCGCCATGAAGCCTTCACGCTTTATATCTTCGATAACATAGTATACCTGCTTCTCCTCAACCCTGAACTTCTCATCCATATGCTCCAAAAAATCCTCCATATCCTTTATATGCCTGAACACGCACTCAGCAAGGAAGTCAAATCC
>CAYNQH010000179.1:0-3213 GCA_964399255.1 uncultured Methanosarcinales archaeon
AAGATGATCTCTTTTCCATCTACTACAACGAATCTTGCCTTGCTGTTGGTGTGCCTTACTTCTGCTACTTCTGCAATATCTCTCAGCGCATTGCTTGTCTCTTTAGATATTGGAGCTGCAATCCTTATCTTGACGCCCCTCTTCTTTATCTTCTCGAAGGTAGGCTTAAGCCCTTCTATCTTCCTTAGAAGACCCTGGCTTGTAGTCATGATCACGACAGAACTCTCAGCGTTCCTTATCGTGAGCTCAAGGTGGTTGTAAAGGTTATGTCTCCCCCTCAGGCTTCCTGAAAGGTCTGCTGGCTCGACAAGTTCTACCCCTTGTGTGTGGAGGGTGTTCAGCTCGTCAATAACATCTGTTCCTTTCAGCTCTTCAAGCCTTTTTACTTTCTCATCAGCGTCACTCTTCATGTTCTTCTTGACCCTTTCGATGACCTCATTAGGAGGGACTGCGATATATTTTATCGGCTTGCCAAGTTTGGTTATTGCGAATCCTTTTTTCTCTAATGATTCGAGAACATCATATGATCTTGATCTAGGGACATTTGCGATGTCTGAAAGTTCGCCTGCTGTAGAAACCCCTCTGGATAGAAGTGCTGTCCACAGCTTACTCTCGTATGTGTTCAAGCCAAAATGCTTAAGTTTATTCAAAAACTGTTTTTGGATAATCATATTTATTCTCCTCTTAGCTGTTTTTAATCTAAATCTATGTAATAAGATACTTAAGAACCTCTTTTTGATATAAAGTAGGTAAGGATAACATATATTTAAATGTTTCTATTTTCCAGTGATAAAAGTAAGATTTTAATTTTAAAATAAGCCTTACCCCTTAATTTCCTATGGAAACTTAATAATAAAATAAAATAATAATATAATATATAATATATTTCTATATAGAAAATAAATAAACCTAAAAAAATATTTTTTTAATTAAAGTAATCTCCATGAGAAATAAAGGGGTCGGGATATGACATCTGAAGATTTATTTTTTTTCTATAAATATGATAATATAACCTCTATTATCTATATTTGAATATTAGGAATGATCTTATCAAAATATACTATTAACTAATGGGAATAAAAAGTTTTATATACCTTCACTTCTTTTGGAAAATCATGAAGGAAAGGGGGCTTGTTGGATTCTTTGAGTCATTTCTAGATAGAGAACCTTTATTTATAAATAAAAAAGTGCTTCAATCTAACTATAATCCAGATGTAATCTTCCATAGAGATGATCAGATAAATCAAGTTGCTAATATTCTTGCTCCAGCATTACGTCTTGAGAAAGTATCTAATCTTTTCATATATGGTAAGACAGGTACAGGAAAGACCCTTACAGTACAGCATACTACTGAGAACATGATCAAGATAGCTAAAGATAGAACAATAAATCTAGATATACTTTATGTAAACTGTAAACTGAAGAAAAGTGCAGATACTGAATATAGGCTTATAGCACAGCTAGCCAGAGAGTTAGGAAAGTCTATCCCTCCGACTGGCCTTCCTACAGAAGAGAGTTACAAGATATTTTTTGATACTATAGAAGAGAAGAACAGCTATATCATAATAATATTGGATGAGATAGACCAGCTGATAAACAAGGCAGGAGATGAAATATTATATAATTTTACAAGGATGAACTCTCAGCTCCAGAAATCCCAGATATCTATAGTGGGCATATCCAATGACCTGACGTTTGTCGATAATATAGATCCAAGGATAAAAAGCTCTTTGTCTGAAGAAGAGATAATATTCCCTCCCTATAATGCCTTGCAGATAAAGGATATACTTTACCAGAGATCAAAAGTAGCTTTCAAAGATAGTGTTATAGAACAAGGTGTTATAGAGAAATGCGCAGCATATGCAGCTAAGGACCATGGGGATGCAAGAAGAGCATTAGAACTTTTGAGGGTGGCAGGAGAGATTGCAGAAAGGCTTAATTCAGAGAGGATAGACATAGAACATCTTGACAAGGCCGAGGAGATGATAGAAAGGGACAGGATAATCGATATAATCTCGACCCAACCAGAACAGTTCCAGGCAACATTATACTCTATACTTTCTGTAAGCCCTCAGAGGAAGGATAAGATATTTACAGGAGATATATACAACCTTTACAAGAAATTATGCTCACAGACTAAGCTCAGGCCTCTGACTCAGAGAAGGGTTTCAGATATAATTGCAGAGCTGGACATGCTCGGCATAATCAATGCCAAGGTAATTTCTAAAGGAAGATACGGCAGGACAAGAGAGATAACGCTGAATCTGCAACCTCATCTCGAAGGCCAGATCAAGAAGATAATAGAGAAAGATTTGGGTTTATAACCTTCTCATTTAAGATGGATGAATTGAAGGATAAGAAAAAACAGATAGTCAAGCTTTTCTTAGATAAAGGTCTTTTGATAGATGCAGATTTCCTTGAAGATATGAACCGGACCTCAGATAGTATAGAGCTTCTTTCTTTGATACAAAGCAGATTCCCTGCAGAAGATGTTGAATTAGGAGAGAGCATAAGGATCATATTAGGCAGCCCTTTAATCAACCCTGAAGATAACATCTCTCCATCTGATAAGAAAAGGCTTGTAGAATCAGGAGAGGTCAGCATAATATTCTCTTATGATAAGGAGTCTAAGAAAAGAGATATCCAGGATTTTGTAAAGTTCTTCAACTCAAGATATAACATTTTGAGAAGGATACTTATGCAGAGGCAGGAACTTCAGAATATAACATCTATAGGCCGCCTTTCTTCTAAGAAAGACAAGGAGAATGTAGCTATAATAGGGATAATAAAAGAGAAGCAAGCAACCAAGAACGGGAATATACTTATCACTTTAGAAGACCCTACAGGGATCATAAAGGTCTGTGTAACCAAGAATAAGGCAGATGTATATGAAAATGCGAAAGAATGTGTACTTGACGAGATAATAGGCATTACAGGAATGACCTCAGAGAAGATAATATTTGTGAACAACCTATTATCTCCAGATGTCCCTTTCATCAATGAGATGAAGAAATCTCCTGTAGATGAATGCGCTGTCTTCATATCAGACCTCCACTGCGGAGCTAAGCTTTTCCATGAGGAGAACATGATAAAATTTGTCAATTGGCTGAGGGGAGAGACAGGGTCAGAAGAGCAGAGAGAAGCTGCCAGGAAGGTGAAATACCTATTCATCGCAGGAGACCTTGTAGAAGGTGTGGGAATCTATCCTGGGCA
>CAYNQH010000180.1:0-3164 GCA_964399255.1 uncultured Methanosarcinales archaeon
TTTTTTGCAAAGGGTTGCAAATGAAGGTTGTGATGTTTATCCTGCTGAAAACAACCACCATAGAATCTACTGTCCCATACATATCATATTTATCATCATAGATGAAGAACTCTTCATCCCTTTCCTCATTGTGTATCAATATGCCTCTATCATGAACTTCGGAATTAAAATAGCTGCCTTGGAAAGAATAGACAACGATATGTCCGTTCCTAGTTGGGGCTACTATGGCAGCTTGAGCGTTCATTCTTGAATATGATTCTATATCTTCTATCTTCCTTGAGATCCCATAGCTTGGATGGAGCGATGCAGGAAGGATAAGAGAAGATGTAATTATAAGGCTGGATAGGAATTTTTTGATCATATCCTTCTATTTATCTTATGCTTTATGAAATTTGCGGCATAATTTACGGAGATTATTCAAAAGAAATAAAAAAATTTCAAAAAATAAGAATAAAAAATTAATAATTTATCAAGACCTCAACATCCTTTCCGAAGATCTCTTTCAGGTTCTCGAAGATAGGCTGCTTGATGAATACCTTTGAAGGTATCTCGATCTTTGCAAGATGGCTCTCTAGTTCAGTAAGGTTTGACCTTGTTATCTTCCCGAGAGAACCGTTCTCTAGCAGCTCTGCTTTTGATATCTCCTTCTCTTCGTTGTCGATATCATGGATGATGAACGCGATATTCCCTAAGAGGACTATCTCGCCATATTTATCTCCGTGCTTGACCCTTATCCTTGTCCTTTCCAGCTCTCTTCCACGCTTTCTCTGGATGTACTCTACAAGGAACTTGATAAGCTGCTGGCTTTCCTTCCTGAGCTTCTCTACCTCTACCTTTGTTAGGTTGTTGGCGTCGAAGTCTTTCTTTGCCTTCATCACGAAGTCAAGTATCCTGAGGAACTTCTCTGGGATCCTTCCGGTATGGACCATCTCGGTCTCGAACATCTTCACTGCCTCGACATCCTTCACCCTTTCTATCCCTTCGAGCTTGAGGACATCCCTTACTATGGTCACGACAGTGTCATAGATATGGATCACGCTCTCCTCTTCCTTGATCTTCTCTATCTGTGAGAACAGCTTCCTTATCCTCTTGAGATACCTGTCTGACTTATCAAGAAGTTCATCTATCTCTTTGCCTGTTATCTCCTTGACAGTTCCATGCTCAAGCCCTTTGTAGTATTCCCTTATCTCCTTAAGGATATCTACATATTCCTTCTCAAGCAGCTTCTCCTTCTTGACAAACACTTCGTCCAGAAGTTTTATCGTCTCTTTAGGTGTAGGAGGAGGTATGCCATAGAGCATCAGTGCAGCCTGTGCAGGAGTAAGGGTCGCCCAATAGATATCTGCCTCTACAAGGCTCTTAAGGCGCTGCTTGACTCTTGTCACCATCTGCTCTCCTGTGCTCATGAAAAGGTCTATAGCTTCTGTAGATGGCTTTATCTTCCCCATCTTAAGGAGCTGCTTCCATGGCATGAACAGTCCACGGTCATAGAATGGGACTCCATCCCTGAGGATGGTGAATATGACTGGGTTGGCCTCCTTGACGCTGTCCCAGAAATCGGTAAGGATATAAACCTGGATATTCAGCTTGTTCTTTATACCGGTCATCTCTCCTGCTTCTATGCCCATGCCTATTATTATAGCTCGCAGCTTGTCCTTGAGCTCTGCACGGGTCATCTTCTTGACATCAGTATCGTCTATTATGATCGCTACATCTATATCAGAGTCTTCTCTTGCTTCTCCTCTTGTAAGGGAGCCGAAGAGGATATAGCTGACTATATACTTCTCAAACTTCTTGAGGACCATAGTCTTATGGATCTCGCCTATCTTGATCGCTGCGAGCATTCCCTTGTCGTATACAGGGGCGGATAAGGCGATCATCTGGAGTATGTCGTTCTTGCCGTCATACAATGACTGCCATATCTCTGAGATTATTATCGTCTGAGGGATGAGGTTCTTGTCAGTCTCCTCTGCTATCTTGTTGATTATGTCGGAAAGCTTTGCTTTCAGCTCCATCTTGGACATCTTCTGGCTGTCAGAGTCATCTACAAGTACTAAGATAGAGATCTTGCTCTTGTCTGCCTCTTTGCCTTCCTGTGGCTTAGGAGGGGGCAGAAGAGCTACGCCTACTATATACTCATCGAACTTCTTCCTCAATGCTTTCTGGAACTTGTCCAGCTTTGTCTTTATCTCCTTGAGCTTTTCCTGAGCCTCTTTAGGGAGCTTTTTCTCAGCCTCTGTAAGCTCTATGCTTGAAGGCTTAGTGTCTTCATCTTTTGACGCTTCCTTCTTTGATGTCTTCTTTGATGATTTCTTTGCCATTATGCTTCCTCCTGATATTAGTGTCTTAACTATCACACTTTTTTAAATAAGTCAATAACCTTTTTAAATAATACTGGGATTGAATATATAAATCTGTGACAAAAATGTCATAATTATATTTTCTATTTTAGCGTGGTACAAAACCGAAAGCTTTATATTATAGAAGTCTTATGATTTAAGTATTGCGAGGTGAATGATCATGGGAGCTAAAGAACTACATAAGGAATTGAGCGATAGGCTGGCAGGCGGCAGGATAGACCATGCCAATGCTAAGAATCATGCTTTGGGCAAGGCAGGAGAGCTTAAGAAAGGTATGGATGATAAGGCTGCTCTTAACTATATATCTACTTTTGTATCGCATTACAGGCATAAGACTGGAGAGGGAAAATCCCCTGGAAAGGATGGCAAGTTCGATGCAGCAACCACAGAAGAAGCTGTAGGAGATTTTATGGGCCTGATGGAAAGGTATGGTATGAGCCCTGAAGAGGTGATGCATGAGATCAAGAAGGGCAACCTACAGGTGCTTGAACAGTATGCTACCTCAAAGCAGAGGGAGAAAGAAGCTACGATAAAGAACGGTCATTATTTCACAAAAGTACATCCAAACGCAGGGGATGAGAAATTCATCGAGGATTTCGCAAAACTTTCTGATATGGACAAGGCAAAGATAAAGAGGAAGTTCAGAGATTCCTGGGAGACATACGCAGAGGATGTTGTGGAATCAAAAGTAGCTGCTTACAAGAAATAAGCTTTTATTTTTTTAATCTTTTTTTCTAGTTTTCTTCTAACTTTTTTATAATAAGCATGAGAAATAGCCTGTGATATATCATCCCTAATATTAGG
>CAYNQH010000181.1:0-1876 GCA_964399255.1 uncultured Methanosarcinales archaeon
GTAAGGCAGGAGAAGAAGAAAGCGAAGAAGAAGAAGGATGAGGAGAAGATAAAAGATAAAGGCAAGGCCATAGAAGAAAGGATAAAGAAAGGCGGAAAGCTTACTACTGAAGACCTTCTTATACTTCAGGGGATGCATCAAAAAGAGGAGGAAGATGAGGAAGAGGCTGAAAAGAGATCAGCATGATCCCAGGGTGGTTTTTTGAAAAGCGAGGATTATAATTACTACATATCTTGGAAAGGGAGCCTATCAGGAGAGACCCCTAATTCTATCGGTGTTATGTATGGCAGTTCTTCTATACTAGGAGCTAAAGGCGAGATCCTTATGAGCGCAATACAAGGGGGGTTCACCTTAAAGAAGAAATCCTTAGGATTTGATTGCGGGTTCAAACATTATGTTGAGATTGAAGGTTATCTTACTCTCCTGCCTTATGAAGGATTGGTAAAGGATCTTTTTGAAAGCGATCCAGAGATATTCCAACAGGTCAATGAGATAGGCGATCTGGTGAGATCTTTAGGCAAACCTAACTATAAAGATTATTGGGCAAGAAAGAGATATCATAATGTGGCAGCACCATATGGATCTATAGTCCTTAGATGGTTTTTTGGCAAGCAGATTGAAGAGAAGTCTAATCCGATAGACAAGCTCAGCGATGAACCTTATTCTCCTCCCAAGGGGATTCCAAGGACTGTTGAAGGAGAGATAATCCATTAGGATTTTTAGGCATAACCAGATCATCAAGCTATATCTTTGTCAGGATTTCTGGCTCTTCATCGACTAATATGGTGTGCTCTGCCTGGCTGACCATACCTCTCCCTTTGTCTTGCAATGGAGGGTACTTCCTTAAGATGCCTAATCTGTCAATCTCCCTAAGTGCAAAATTCACTTTAGGCATAGAGAATCTCTTTGTCAGCCACCTTGTCGTAAAAGGCAATCCATTATATTTCTCTATCTCTTTGAGTATGTCTCTTGTGAATGCGCTTCTCACCGCTTTCCTGCCGACAAGATTGAATATCTCTGCATTGTTTGTCTCATATATAAGTCCTGCACCATTTGTTGCGAAAGGTTCTATTGCGATGATCTGCCCTTTTTCTAGCTTTATCTTTTCACCATTGTCATAGTTAGGTATCGTAGGAGAACCATGTATCACGAAACGGCCCACTCCGTGGCCTGAAAGGTTCATTATAGGAGTAAACCCATATTCTTTTATCGTGGCATGGATAACCCTGCCTATCTCTGCCAAGGTTATCCCTGGCTGGATTATGTCTATTGCATTGCTTAACGCTTCCTTAGATGCTTTGACCAAAGGTTCATGGTCTCCAAGGTCGACTGTTACTGCGCTATCTCCTACCCAACCGTTCACATGTACTCCGACATCAATCTTTGCAAGATCTCCTTCCTGGAATGAGACCTCATCATCAGGAGCAGGACAGAAATGCGCAGCGATATCATTAAGAGAGATCTGTGCAGGGAAAGCAGGCTTGCCTCCGAGCTCTGCAATCTTGGATTCTATCTTATCGCAGACTTCTTTTAAAGAAATTCCTACCTTTACAAGGCTCTTGCCATATTCTCTTGCCTGCGCTGTGATCTTGCCTGCCTTTCTCAGGTCTGCAAGGTCTTGTTCATTCATCTGTTCATTCATAAATTGAATAGAGAACCAGTTTATTTATAATATTTTGGTATTTAGGTTAAGATATTAATAGATTATACCTACAAGGATGCCATGAATCTGTTCAAACCTTATCTTGCCTGGATCAGCGCTGGGATTATTGTCTCCTTTGACGATTGCATACCATCCTTTGCTGTCTTCTCCAGTCTCAATAACTCGGTGGACTATTATCCCCTGGGCGTATTCTGATCTGTAGGAGATTACATC
>CAYNQH010000181.1:1886-3139 GCA_964399255.1 uncultured Methanosarcinales archaeon
CTTTATCTCTATACCATTCGAGGTTATATCAAATAATGGGTCCATACTGTTTGTGTCGGTGTATCCTGCCCATCCAGCACCTTCGAGGTCTATGACTATCCTGTCTTCATATACATGGATTTGGTCTTCTTTTATATGGTCTCCTGGGGAGTCTAGCTCTTTATCAGAACTATCTCCTGTGCTGAATGAGAAGGGCTGCTCAAGGCTTATGCTAGCGAAGAACATGCTGCAAAGCCATCCTAATACGAAAACTAGGAATACCAGTGTTAGAAGGCTTTTTGTGCCAATTATTTCAACCACCTTGCATATTCTGTTGCAGAACTAGTATATAAACCTTTCGTTTATTAACTACTATTTAGTGGTTAATTATTAGGTATTTTAGTATTTAGGGATTATCTCCACTTCCTTTTTTTATTCTCTTCTTCTTTGTCTCTAAATGCTTTTTCCAGATCAATATTATACCTGTTGGCTATAGCGCAGAGGTATATCATAACATCCGCAAGCTCTTCACTTATAGTCCCTATCTCGGATTTGCTGTCAGTCTTTATCTTTTCCTTCTTTCTTATAGCTTTATATAATTCTCCTACCTCCTCTCCTAACAGGAGGCATTTATGGAGTATTGTATCTTCTGCAAATCCTCTTTCTTTCTCAAGTATGGCTACATAGTCTTGATAATCCTTTAGGGTAGGCTTCTCTTTCAGGTTTAACATAGGATTATATTATCATGATTTGCTTAAATATTTTTCTGTTGAGAATCAGAAGGTTATTCTATTATAGGCTTATCAGTCTCTGCAGAATTTCATAGGCTCTTGGCGCATCTTCATCATGGACAATGAAGGTAAGTTCTGTAAGCGTAGATACTATCTCAACTACATTGAGGCCTTCCCATGCTAACGCTCTAGTTGCAAGGTAGAAGAAGCCAGGCACATCTACAAGGTCAAGGGTGATATTTATCGTGACAGATGCCACATCCTGTAATTCCATGACTCTTTTCTCTTTTGCCAGGACTTTCTTGAAAGCATCAAAATGTTTCCTGTTGGAGATTATTGTTATCTCATTGTGGCCCTGGGTTATGGTCAAGAAGTCTTTCTTCCCGAAATCCACGATCTTGTATAGCTTCTCAAGCTTTGTGAGTGCAGTGATAGACTTTCTGATAGTCATCTCAAAAAGGTTTGACGTGATCATAACATTGCATTCCTTGTTGAACCTCAGCTTTTTTATAAAGGTCTTCTCAAGCTTTTCAGAATACCTTC
>CAYNQH010000182.1:0-3123 GCA_964399255.1 uncultured Methanosarcinales archaeon
ATACCTCTTGTAGTATGCCTGCAACGCCTCTTTCTGAGGGTCGCTCCAGTCCATAACTCCGTTGAAATGCGAAGGCTTGATATCCTTCAGGTTTATCTTGAGTGTCCTGCATCCTGGAGGAGGGCTCTTAGGTGTGTAATATGTAACATTCTTTCCTGCAAAATGATCCTTAAGGCCTTTTCCGTTCCTGCCATAATACTCATCATGAGGGTCTAGGACTAGGATCCCGCAGTAGTCCTTGCTTATCGTGTCCCATAGCATGCAGGATGTCAGGTTTGACTTGCCTCTTCCTGTTGTCGCAGCGATAAGTATATGGTGAGAGAACACCTCCCTGCCGTTTAGGAACACGTCTACGTCAAGCAGCTTTGAGCCTGAGCGCAGCTTGCCCATGAACAGAGGGTTTTCAGGCATGGTGAGGAAAGTAAGGTCTTCTTTCTTTATCTCCCTCACTTCTGAGAAGAAATTTGGAAGGGTCTTGCAGAGGCTTGCGCCGCCTTTGGTTATGGTTATAAGGTTCTTGAGCACAGCAAGCTTATAGTTCCTTAGCTTTGAATCAAGGAAGTCTATCTCAGCGTTCTCCTCCAGGCTTATGCCTGAGATCAGCTCAAGGTTTGATTGGGATATCTGGCTGCCGTACATAAGCTCAGAGACCTGCATGATCATCTTCCTTCCAGGAGACTCTGCTACGAGAAGCTCGCCTATCTCAATGTCTTCCTCGCTCTTCTGCCTGATCATCAGGTTGCCGAAGTTTCCTGAGATTATCTTCCCTTTGGTCATATTGCACGCTCTTTTGACTTCTTTGTCTTCCAATTGTCTATGAACAGCCTTACGCTGCTCTGGCATATGCAGTTGCACTTCACTGTCTGATTGACATAGCCTGAGTAGGTCACATGATCCCTAAATGTCTTGAGGCAGTCTACGGAGCACCAGTCTTCGCATTGCTCTACGCTGGTGCAGTCGACACAGTCCTTATCCATCATCTTCACTTCTTTTCTCACAGCCATGAATGAGATCAAAGATATAAGTATAGCTGCAGTTATCAGTATCTTTGCCCAGTAGACGATATTCCTGTTTATCTCGATCTTCTCGTCTTCTTTCTCTTCCTTACCCTTTCCTCTTAATCTCATGCTTTACTACCTGGTCTATCTCTCTCTGGGAGATGGAGCATCCATGAAGCTTGACTCCCCAGAGGACGCTTTCTATCAGCTGCTTCCTTGGATTAGGCATCTCAGGAAGGAACTTGTCAAGCAGGCCCATCTCATATGCTATTGTCACAAGCTCTGTAGACCTTATGATCCTGATACCTTTTATCAGCTTCCTTATCTGCCTGAGGTTATTCTTGTCTATCTTCACTTTCATCCCTAGCCTTCTCTTAAGGAGATCTTTAAGCCTTTCAGGCTGCTCTATAAGCACCCTGGTGGTACGCTCATCTATTACCACTGCTTCTGCGCCCAGCATCAGGGCGGCAGCCAAAGACTCTATCTCTGCCTCATGCACTATCCTTATCCAGTTGCCTTTTGCCTGGAAGCACTTGTTGGCAAGGTCCATTATCTGCTGCTTTTTCTGCTCAATCTCTGAGCTTGTAGGCATTATCTTGAGGGTGCCTGCCTTCAGCAGGGCCAGCACCTGAAGCGCTTCGAACTTGAACTTCTTCATCTCTATAGGCCTGTCTACAAGCTCTGCCCTTACGCTTTCGGAAAGCAGGAAGTCTCCGTTGAAGCTCTGACGGAGGGGCTCGATAAGCCATAGCAGATTATTGGTTGCCAAGCTTATTATCGGTCCTGAGTCAAATATCAGCGTCTTCATTTTTTCTGATAGTTTATAGAGTGTCTGCTCTGTCTTTTTTTGATTGATGATCTTATACTGCCTGTCTTTATATGATATCTTATAAGAACAGGCTTCTCGCAAAATCAAGCCTGTTGATAACATCCATAAATTCCTTCTCTTTCTCTATTATCTTTGTCTTTCCGATATAGCTCATGAGCTCCCATTGAGAGACCCCTAGAATCTGTGATGTCCTTGCCATAGAGATCCCCTGTGCATAAAGATTTGTCCCTTTCTTTATCTGGGCCTGGTCGATAACTTCTTCTATATAGAGCTTGAGCTTCCCGTCCATCTCGGAGATAGTCTTGAAGAGACGTTTTATATTTGCCTGGTACTTGCCTTCTTCATTATCCTTGAGATAATGGTGGGACTTCAGAAGTATATTGATGACTTTTTTTGCTATCTGCTCTTCAGAGCCTTCAGATCTTGTTATTATCTTATAGAGAGAGAAGGTTATTACTGCAATCTGGATAGAATCAGGATCCTGGAATATGGATGCAGTCTTTATTATATGGTTGCTTATGTCCCTTAGGGCGACATAATCCCTTTTCTGCAGCGTCTTGATAGTTTCTCTTAATACCTTCAAGACCTCCTCTTTTACGCTCTTATTCATAAGAAAGATGAAAGAAACGCATTATATAAATCTTTTTAATAGGGCAGTAAGACATAAAACACTCTAAAGTAGTAAAATTTATAAATGGGCTATTATTCCTTCGGGATATGATAATCTTAAACCCGGGAGATGAAGATTTCCATTCTCATACGATCACATTTTCTGACGGATTTAATACGATAGATGAGATGGTGCAGATGGCAGGAATGATAGGCCTGAAAAGGCTGGCCCTGACAGACCATTCACAAGCAGTTATTGATGCATATGGGCTTAGCAAGAAGACTTCGCGCGAAATAATATCAAGATGGAGAAATATGCATAACGATGTTGAGGTCATATTCGGTGTAGAGGGGGATATTCTTGATGCCCAAGGCAATATCTGCTCAGATATAGGGGGGAAGGAGCCTGAATTCATAATACTGTCAGCCCATCCGAAACCTTACAGGGATGATCCTAAAACGATCACCCAAGGATATGTAAATGCTATAGAAAGATATCATTATAAGATAAGGTTCATCGGCCATCCATGCGCAATATATTTCCAGGATAATGTGGAGATATTGCCTGTCATCCAGGCTGCAAATGCATACGGCGTGCCTTTAGAGTTCAACTGCTCTAACTTCTGTAACCAAAGGACCAATATGGGCAACCTGAGGACTATGCTCGCAGAAGCAGATAGGATATAT
>CAYNQH010000183.1:0-3100 GCA_964399255.1 uncultured Methanosarcinales archaeon
AACAGCGATGCCCATACCCTTTATGAGCTTGCTTCCAGAAGGAAAGAGGGCCTTAAGTTCCTGTCTGAAGAGGGCTATATGCCTGATCATTCGATTATAGATGGATTTGATCCATGCATCTGATCTCTCAATTGAACTGCATAGCAAGATTTAAATAAGTCTGCATTATGGTTTCTCCTATGGCAAAGTTCATGGATGTTATAAGGCTTATGAGAGGTCTTTCAGAGCCTGAGAAAGAGAGTCTTTCTAGGATGTCATATCTATTGAGCAAGCCAGACCTTAATGCAGTTGAAAGGCTGCTCAAGCAGAAGAAGATATCGATAGAGATGAAGCGCATAAAAACTATAGAGATGGACTATCCTTCCATCCAGAGCCTTGACAGAGAGGTCGATGATATTGTCCAGGACCTAAATGATTCTATCAAGGAGAAGATAAAAGAAGACTCATCAGATGAGTTTTCATCAAAGGCATTTGAGAGGATAGCTCAGCTTATAGCCCCAAACATTGTAGGGATGGAGCATGTCAAGAAAGCGGCAGTCCTGCAGCTCTTTGCCGTTGACCATCTCCATATACTTCTGCTTGGCGATCCAGGAACAGGCAAGACCGATATATTGAGGTCTGTCGCTTCACTTCATCCTATATCCAGCTTCGGCCTCGGTTCTGGAACTACCGGAGCAGGCCTGGCCGTAACTGTCAAGGGCAACGAGATCAGCAAAGGTCTGCTGCCTATGGCTGACGGAGGGATAGCATGCATCGATGAGCTCAACCTCATGAAAGAGGATTCAAGGGCTGCGATGTACAATGCTATGGAGAAAGGATTCATAACCTATGACAAGGGAGGCAAGCACCATAAGTTCGATGCCCGTGTCTCAGTTATTGCCACAGCAAACCCTAAAGGCGACAAGTTTACTGCAAAGGATATAGGAGGCCTCAAGAAACAGCTGCCTTTCGACTCAGCGCTTCTTACAAGGTTCCATCTTGTATTCCTGATAAAGAAGCCGGATAAGGAAGCCTTCAAGGAGATAGCAAGAGGCATATTGAAGAACAAGAAGGTTGAGATCAGCAAGGAAGACCTAATTTTTGTCAAAGATTATGTTGCGAAGGCCAACGAGATAAAGGATGTACATATACCTCCTTCTGTCGAGCATCACATAGTAGATGCTGTAGCTGAGATAAAAACCCATGAGGAGGATTATCTTATAGAAATATCGCCCCGGCTTGTCGTAGGCCTGCAGAGGATGGTGAAAGCGTCGGCAAGGGCAGAGATGAGGAAGACTGCAGACAAGAGAGATATAGACAGGGTGAGGGAGATACTTACGACAAGCCTGTCGATAAGATAAAAATAAGGAAGAAACAAAAAAGAAAAAATTAATTCTTTGTCTTCCTTATGAAATAGAAAAGATATCCTCCCAATGCAGCAGCTATAACCATTATTATAGCCCCTATCTGGAGATATGTCAGGCCTTTTCCATCGCTTCCTATGGCCGCACCGGTTATATCTTCCATATTCTCTTTAGGCTCAGGATCAGGCGGAACATTTTTGACTGAAGGCTCTGTTGCCTGATCAGTGAGAGTGTTGCCATTGCTTGTGTCTTTAGGAGCAGTCTCTTCTGTGTTCGCTTCAGATCCTGTATTGCTCTCTTTCTTGCATTCGCCGCAATCCTGAGGGCATCTCTCGCAGCTTTCGAATCCAGAGCAGCTTCCGTCACCGCATCTTGAGATTATCCCGCTGCCTCCTCCGCTACTGCTATGGCCTCCGGAACTGCAGTCTCTCTTTATTATCGGCATGTCTTTTGTTGTGCCGCAGCTATTCTTATCCTCACATGTCCTTTTTTCCTTACCATCAATGCAGTCTTTCCAGGATCCGCAGTCCCAATCTTCTACACAAGTAAGGTTCTCATCTACGCTCCCGTCGCAGTCATCATCCTTGCTGTTCAATATTTCTGCTGCTCCAGGATAGATCGAACTCTTTGTATCGTCGCAGTCTGTGTTATCTGAAACATATCCTGCAGGGGCTGAACATGCAGTAGATGTAGTTCCAGAATCTCCATAGGTGTCTGAATCACTGTCTGCATAGTAAGTTGTTGTTAATCCTTCATCTATGCTTCCGTCACAATTGTCATCAACATTATTGCATGATGTTTCTACAAATCCAGGATAGACTGTTGCATCATTATCATTGCAGTCAGTTCCACCGCATAAAGCAGAGTCATAAGTGTCTCCGTCATTATCACAAGCTATTAAGGTTGCATCTAGGGTTATATCAGAACCCGAAGCAGTTACAGAATGTGTCTGTGTTATGTATCCTGCTTTGGATAATTCTATATCATAATTATTTCCATCAATAACAGTCAATCCATAGTCGCCGCTTCCATCAGTGGAATCACTGTCCATGACACCTCCACCAATAAATGCTTTTACTGAAACAGCAGATAAAAGGTTGCTTGAAGTATCATCAATTGTTCCGTTTATCTTAACTGATGCTGCTGGACCAAATACGAAGTTCGCATCAGTCTTATCTGAACTTATCAAAGCGAATTTATTGCTTTTAGCATTAAATGATGCGACATTGCTCACAGTAACATTGTACCAAGCACTTCCAGCAAGATTGTTAAATGCATAATATCCTGCAGAATCTGTATATGTTGTGTTTAAGAAACTTCCTGAGTTATCTCTTAATGTTACTGTTGCATTATCATAAGGGCCTATTCCTGAAATCTCTACTTTACCCCCTAAGTCATAGTATGTTACAACTGATGCACTAACAGACATGCTGAATGTAACCAGCATGATCATTAAAATTAATAATATTGTTTTCATTTTTTAATACCTCTTTTCTAATTGCCTACTTGACTAAGGGCTATACTTTGCCCTGTCGTTGTTGTGCCTGCATTTACACCTACATCAGAAGGTGAATATGCTAAGGCGTATCCTGTTTTGTACGCAACTAGATCATATGTCAAACTTGCAGGTAATCCCGCAAATTTATAGTTTCCTGATCCATCACTAACTGTTACTTGTATAACCATTCCATTGAGGTGATCTTTAACTTCAACTCTTGCTCCGGTAATAGGACCAAAAGTATCAAAATCTATCACTT
>CAYNQH010000184.1:0-3083 GCA_964399255.1 uncultured Methanosarcinales archaeon
GTTGAGCTCTAATCCGAATCTACATGTATAACCCTAATAGATGGGTATCTTCGGGTCCTTGTACTCAAGCTCTATATTCTTGACCTTCTCGAGCGTATCAAGCTTATTGATCCTCAGCAGGTCTTTAGACTTGGTATAAAGCTCATCCTCTATGTAAAGGCTTCTTTCTACCATAGCCTGCCAGTACATGTTGCTGGTCCCCATAGAATGGTCTATAAGGCCCCTAAGATTTATATCATCCTTTGAGATATTGAACACGAATGCTCCGTTGTAGCTGCTGCTTGAATCTCTTCCATCATAGCTGTAGGCTGGTATGACCAGGAGATCCTTCTCTTTTGAGAAAAGGAAGGCCTTATGCTCGTACAATGCTGTTGAGCCTGAATATCTTGACTCTGTTACATACTTCGCGACCTCTTTAGGTTTCTGCACATCAGATACGTCGAAAAGGCTTATCTTGAGGCCGAGAGCCCTTCCTGTCTCTGTAGCATCCTGGCCTATTCCGATGATGGTGTCCTTGTCATAAGGATGGAGATACCTTGAAAATCCCGGTATCTTGAGCTGTCCGAGCTCTTTTGGATTCTCAGGGTCGCTAAGGTCTATCACGAAGAATGGATCGACCTGCCTAAATGTTACCATGTAAAGCCTGTTATCTATGAACCTTGTAGAGTATATCTGCTCGCCCTCTGCAAGGCTGTCAAGCTCTCCTAGTATCTTCAGGTCCTTGTTCAGGGTGTAGACATTGTTGCTTGACTTGGCCATATCACTGTTGTATCTTGACCATCTTTGGCTTATTGTTGTCGCAATCCTGAAGATATCGTTCTTCTCATCCATAGAGAACTGGTTCATGATATGCCCTGGCACCTTCCCGTTGGCCACAGGGGTTATCTTGCCATCATCAACATTCACCTTGTTTATTATGGTGTACTCAAAGTACTTGTACTGCTTGAGCCTGCTCTCGAGCATCTTCTCTGCCTCATCCTGGAAGTCATCCTGCTCTTCAGGAGTCATGCTTTCAGTATAGGTCATGTAGACCTGGAAGATCTTTGAAAGCTTCTCCTGCCTTGAAAGTACTTCATTGTCAGTGCCTTTTATCTTTTCTATCAAGGCTTTATCAGCCTGTGAGAGCTTTGGTGCTAGGATCTCCATCATTATATCCTGCTGTATCTCCCACTCATTGACATATTCAGTGTAGGTCATGTACATATTCTCATTGGACATATACATATCCTGGCTCTGCTCTACCACTATAGACTCAGAGTTGAGCTCCTCTACGTCCTTCATGTTTATCGAGTGTATGTTTATGAACATAGGACTTTGGTAAGGGATGCCATAATAGTGTATGCTGCTGACAGGGATGTGCTTTATGACATCGCCGTCAAGTATTATTGGGCGAGGTTCAGGCCTGTAATAAGGCATCGTGTTCGTTATTATATATGCATAGTCGCCGGTCATCCTGCCTCTGAAATAGTTCCCTTCAAACTTATACTCCTTGATGAGCTTAGGTTCTGACCTGTCGGATAGGTCATATAGGTTCATGAAGGTCATGCCCTGCCTCGGCTGGAAATTTATCTTCCTGAAATAATCATTATTATAGAAATTTCCGAATACTGCAAGAGTATCCTCATCTATGAATAAGCTCTCAGGATTGTTGTCGAACTTTATGGTTGAGATGATCTCTGCCTGCTCTCCAGGATATGCTTTTATTATGAAAAGGACCCTGTCTGAGATTGTGTAGATATAATCTCCATCTGTCTTTATTATGTCTGCTTCATCAACCCCTTTGACCTGCACATTGGTCTCTGAGAAATCACGCCCTTCTTCCGGAGAAGGTGCAGCCATAGGGACTGCCATGTCTGACATTACTGCTGTTTCAGCTACGGCGCTGACCTTTGCCATCATCATTCCGCCTGCGAAACCTCTGCCATAATAGCCATAGCTTCCTCCCGAATGATCCCTTATGAAATTAGCAAGCTCTTCATCTGACTTGAAGCTCTTTGTCTCTATATAATCAGCAAGCTCAAAAGAATATTCTTCAAATGTTCCTTGGTTCTGGGTGATGGTGCCTGTCTGCCCTGGTTTTATTATATTTATTGCATCATCAGGAGGGGTGACTCCTGGAACTGCCTGTTGGCAGCCTGCAAGGGCTGCTATTGCAAATATAAATATGCATAAGATGCTTAGTTTTTCTTTCATGATAATCACCTCTATATAGGTAGGTTGAGCCTTTATAAATACCTTTTTAAGGTTTTAAATTGGATTGAAGTTATAAATGTTCTTATTGCTTTTTAGTATATCCTACCTTTCTAGAAATATGTCTGCTTGGTTGAGGCTGTCTTCAAGCTTATTCTCAGTTAGAGGTTAGCTATAAACTTTAGAATCTGGTTTATTATATAAATATTACTATATAGTGGTCAATTTTACCATAAATCCTAGGAATATGTGCTGAAAATTCCTTAAATCTTATATACCTCCTGCATACCTCTGGGCTTATGAAACCTACACAGATATTCACCCTGGTGAGGGATATACCCTATCGGATCCCAGAAAGCCATTTTGAAACTGATATGTCCTGTTTTGGCAAGCATATACTCCTTGAGAATGCTTTAAAAGGCGTCGGCATCGAAGTAAGGCCGATGGTGTGCGATTTTAGATGGTCAGATCTTAGCCTGCCTGCAAAGATCTTGGCTCTGCCTCATAAGGATCTAATAACCCATGTATGCCTCGAGTTCAGGCTGGACAGGGAATGGTATCCTATAGACGCAAGCTTTGATATATATCTTGCGCCGGCTCTGCCTGTGAACGCCTGGGACGGCAAGAGCGCGACAAACCTTGCAGTTAAGCCTCTGCGTATATACTCTCCTGAAGAAAGCCATGATCTATATCTCTATGAAGAGGATGTTGCAGATGAATTGAAGATCAACAGCAGTTTCTATAAGGCATTGAATTCTTGGATGGATAATATAAGAGGTTATAGGAGATAATTTCCATTTTTTGATTACTAAGTTAAATATTAATCTTATTTTGGAATCCTTAAGAAGAATTATGAAAAAAGGTGAACAGCTTTCTATGCTTCCCGTACTTAA
>CAYNQH010000185.1:0-596 GCA_964399255.1 uncultured Methanosarcinales archaeon
TTTTTATGTATTATAAATGCAAATATTGTCGCAATAAAAAAATAAAAAGATGGAGGTATAAGATGAAAGTTGCAAAATTTGGAGGGACAAGCCTGGCTAATGCAGATGCGGTAAGGCAGGCGGCAGGGATAGTGATGTCTGATAGGGATATAAGGTATGTTGTGCTTTCCGCTGCAGGCAAAGATAAGAGGGAGTGCAGGCTTACTGACAAGAAACTTACAGATATATTTATCTGCGCAGTCAATGAGAATAGGAGCAGGAATCTGGGGCTTGCCTATGACATCCTTTCAGGATTAAGCTCTGATCTAGGTGTAGACCCTTCTTTTATGAATGAGGATTTTAGGAAAGTGGACAGGATATTTTCAGACCTGGAAGGGGACAAGCTTCTTGCTTATGTGCAGTCAGAGGGAGAAAGGCTTACTACAAAGATATTCCATGAGTATCTCTGTTCTATGAATAAGATATCAAGGATAGTCTGGCCTGAAGAGTTCATGATCCTTCATGGGCAATATTCAAGAGCCTCTCTTGACAGGCGAACTTATAATAACTCTGAGAAGCTTGAGATAAGAGATGGGGAGATTGTGCTCATCCCTGGA
>CAYNQH010000185.1:606-3068 GCA_964399255.1 uncultured Methanosarcinales archaeon
CGAAGATTGTCCATGCAGATGAGGCAGTGAACTATACGGATGTCAATGGTGTCTATAGTGTAGCTCCGGATAGGAATATATTTAGCCAGGAGGAGATAGGGATAATAGAAGAGAACCCTATAGGCAGGATGACCTTTTTTGAGCTTAGGGAGATGGGATATCTCGGAGCAAAGGTAATCCATTATGATGCGCTTATACCTTTGATAGAAGATAATATCAATATGAGAGTGAAGAACACTCTGGATCCGGGGGCGAGAGGTACCTTGGTCTGCATGAGCTGCCCAAAGAACGGAAGGATCATCAGAGGGATAGCCCATATGGATGAGATACATATGTTCAGGGTGAATGATCTGAATATGGAGGATACTGTAGGCTATATGACTGAGCTTACAGGCATATTCAAGGAGATGAACATATCTATAGACCATTCTGTCACATCTATGGATACTATCTCCTTGGCTATACAGGACAACCAGTTTAATGGGGTAAGGCCTGAAGATGTTGCTGAGAAGATAAAGGCCAGGCTGAATCCTTATGCATTGTTCCACGAGCCCCACAAAGGTCTTGTATGTGTTGTTGGGGAAGGTATGCAGCAGAATAAGGGGGTCCTTGCTAAGCTGAGCAGGACAATAGCCAATTCAGGAGTAAATATAGAGGCTGTAATGCAGGGAACTTCAGAACGCAACATAATATTCGGTGTTGACGGCAAAGATGTCAGGGCTACTGTGAGAGCTTTGTATCATAGTTTCTGCAGGCCTGCATCTTATAACAAGGGTTCACAACATCCTTGATTTTTAATTTTTTTTATCCTTATTATCCTCTCACCAAAAGCTTTATAAATAAAATAGATATCAAAAACAGCATGGAAGAAGAAAATAGGCTTGTTCAGGAAAGGTTCAGGAAGCTTAAGGAGCTTGTAGATAAAGGGATAAACCCTTACCATTATTCTTTTGACCAGAAGGATCATGCGTCTGAACTGAATGAGAGATATTCCAGTCTGAAAGAAGAGGAGAAAACTACTGATAAGGCTAAGGTTGCCGGCAGGATAATGCAGTTAAGGAGGATGGGCAAGGCAACATTCATGCATGTCCAGGACCAGAGCGGAAGGATACAGGTCTATTTCAGGGCAGACGATGTCGGTCAGGAAGAGTATAACCTTCTCAAGCTATGGGATCTTGGGGATATTGTAGGAGTAGAAGGCACGATCTTCAAGACAAAGACTGGTGAAGTCACTGTTTATGCTTCTAAGTTTGAACTGTTATGCAAATCTCTCCAGCCTTTGCCTGAGAAATATCACGGCCTTAAGGATGTAGAGCTGAAGTATAGGATGCGTTATGTAGATATGATAATGAATGAAGAGACAAGAAGGGTCTTCATGATAAAGACAAAGGCTGTTACTGCTATAAGAGAATTCCTTGATAAGAGGGATTTCCTAGAGGTAGAGACCCCGATACTCCAGCCGATCTATGGCGGAGCTAATGCAAGGCCTTTCATAACACACCATAATGCTCTTAACATGAGGCTGTATCTTAGGATATCAAACGAGCTATACCTAAAGAGGCTTCTTGTAGGAGGGTTCGAAAGGGTTTATGAATTCTCAAAAGATTTCAGGAATGAAGGCATAGACACGACCCATAATCCTGAGTTTACCCAGGTTGAGCTTTATCAGGCATACGCTGATTATAATGATATGATGCAGATCTTTGAGCAGCTTTATGAGCATGTTGCAAAGAAGGTTCTTGGCACTACAAAGATCAAGTTCGGCAATCATGACATCGACCTTAAGGTGCCTTGGAGAAGGCTGTCTATGGTGGATGCGATAAAAGAATATGCGGATATAGATATAGCATCCTTGAGCGATGAAGAGATAAGATCCTTGCTGAGGAACTATAATATTGAACTGGAAGGTGATTATAACCGAGGTATGGCTATAACCCTGATATTTGAGGAGCTTTGTGAGGATAAGCTGATACAGCCAACTTTCATAATAGACCACCCCCGAGAGTCAACTCCTTTGTGCAAGCTCCACAGGGAAAAGCCTGAATTTGTAGAACGATTCGAGCCTTATATAGCTGGCATGGAGATAGGTAACGCATATTCTGAACTTAATGATCCTATCCTGCAGAGGGAATTCCTTGAAGACCAGGCAAAGGAGCTGAGGGCAGGAGCTGAAGAGGCGCATCCTATGGATGATGATTTCGTAAGATCTTTGGAGTATGGCATGCCTCCTACAGGAGGTATAGGAATGGCGATAGAAAGGATGATAATGCTCCTTACAAATAATGCTTCTATCAGAGATGTGATACTGTTCCCTACTATGAAGCCTGAGGAAAACTCTGAGAAAAAAGGAGAATAAGATAATATTTCCTAAGATAATGTTAAAATAATATAATGTTAAAATAATATAATATTGCTTTTATTTAGTATTTTTAAGTGGTAAAAACAAAAAGATTTAAATAAAT
>CAYNQH010000186.1:0-1989 GCA_964399255.1 uncultured Methanosarcinales archaeon
GTCTACATATCTCCTTATGAGTTTTGCAAGCATCTCTGAGTTACGCTTGTCAAGAGCTGCATCGACCTCGTCAAGCACATAGAAAGATGCAGGATCATGCTCCTGGATCGAGAATATAAAAGCTAGAGCTGTCATGCTCTTCTCTCCTCCGCTGAGGCTCCTTATATCCATGAACTTATTGCCGACAAGCTTTACCTTGATGAGTATCCCCCCATCAAAAGGATCCTCATTATTCTCAAGGACCATAGAAGCTTCTCCTTTAGTCGAAAGCTGGCTGAAAGTGTTGGCAAAGTTGTTGTTGACCACGTCGAAGGTCTGCATGAAAAGGTCTTTCTTCTTGCTCTCGATCTCGCTCATCATCAGAAGGACATCCTCCTTCTCTACCTTAAGGGTCTCTTTCTTCTTCAGCAGGCCCTCATACTCCTTCTGCACATTATCATATATCTCAAGGGCCTTCATGTTTATGTTGCCCATGCTCTCCATCAGTACTTCAGCCCGGCTTATATCCTTCTTAAGCTGCTCCTCTGATTTATTAGTGAATATCTCAACTCCTTCGTACTGCTTATAATCTTCCTCTACAGCAGCAAGCTCTGCCTTGATCTTAGCCTTCTCTACAGAGAGGGCGTTGACCTTCTGCTCAGCCTTCCTAAGATTATCGCTCTCCAGGAGGTGTTTAGACTCTCTTTTTGATACATCATCATTAAGCTTTGTCCTCTGCGCAAACAGCTCCTTGAACTGCTGATAGAACTTCTGCTGCTTCTTCTCATTCTGCTTCAAAGACTCCTCAAACTCAGATATCCTCTTCTCGAGGGATTTTATCTCCTTGTTGAACTCTTCCTCTTCTTTCTCATGCTGTTTGATCACACGCCTTATATTCTCTATCTCAGGAGAGAGCATGTTACCTGTCTGCTTGTCTATGTTCTCTATCTCCATATTCTTCTTTATGAGGCCTTCCTTCAGCTCCTGCTTCTTCTCTTCGAAGGCGTTGAGCTCTGCGATAAGTACAGGATTCCTGAGCGCGTTTATCCTCTCCCTAAGCTCCTGCTTCTTTATCTTATTCTGAGCCAGCTCGTTGTTGCACTCGCTTATCTTTGACTGGACATCAGATATCTTCTTGTCCATAGCTTCTGACTCCTTCTTCAGGGCTTCTTTCTGCTTCTTGGAAGCATCAATATCCCCTGACTCAAGGTTCAATGATTTCTCTATCTTTATTATCTCCCCTTCGAGGTTAGCCTTGAGCTCCCTCAGCTTTGCTATCCTCTCTTCATTGTCTACCTTCTTCTTCTCAAGAGCAGACACTAGCATCTGAGTATCCATGACCGCTTTCTCATACTCTTTTATGGACTTGCTAAGCTCCCTTTCCTGGAAAGAGAATCCTCCTGCAGTCCTCTTCCTGAATCCTCCCTGCATCGCTCCGCTTATCTCAGAGACATCGCCATCAAGGGTCACCATCTTCATCTGGCCTATGCCTATCCTTCTTGCAGTATCTACATTATCTATGACTACAGTATCTCCGAAGACATAAGAGAAAGCTTTCTTGTATTCAGGATCGAAAGATATTAGGTCAAGAGCCGGCCCGTGGACTCCTGACGCCCCTTTGATCTTATCAACATCAGGAGGTGCGCTCTTAGGCTTTATCCTGTTCAGAGGAAGGAATGTCGCGATGACAAGCTTCTTCTCCTTTAGGAATTTTATGCACTCTGCAGCCACCTTATCATTATCAACAACTATGCTCTTTATCCTAGGGCCTGCAGCTACCTCAAGAGCAAGGGCATATTTAGAGTTTACCTCTCCCAGCTGGAATATGGTGCCGTGTATGCCTCCTATCTTTTTCTTCTGCTCAAGGATCTTCTTAAGGGCCATGTCTGAGGTCATAGCCTCCTGCATCCCTGCACTCTTTATGCTCAGCTTAGAAAGCTCTTCATTTGAAGAATGGAGCTTCTGCCTAGCATTACCCAGCTGTGCTGCTATCGAAGAATCATCATTAAG
>CAYNQH010000186.1:1999-3051 GCA_964399255.1 uncultured Methanosarcinales archaeon
CTCAAGGGTCGACTTCTTGAACTCCTGCTTCATCTGCTTAAGGCTCTGTATCTGAGCCTGGTTCTCCTTCTCTACAGAGAGAACTTTCTCTATCCTCTCATCAATCGCCTGGATCTGAAACTCTACCTTATCCTTGTTCCTGAGGAGCTCCTGCTGCTCCTGCCTGAGATCATGTATCTTCTTCTGGCCTTCCTCTGCCCCCTTATCAAGATTCTCTATCTCTTTTTCTATCTCATCGATATTCTCAAGCTCATGCTTCTTCTTGAACTCTGCGATCTTCTTCTCTATGGATGATATCTCTTTCTGGCTCACATCTATCTGCTTCTTTATGGTCTCTTTCTCCTTTTCAAGAGAGCCTATCTTACCCTCTACATCAGAGATATTACCTGCCAGCTGTTTCTTCCTATCACCTATCTTTACCAGCTCGCCTCTGCAGGCCTTAAGCCTGTCCTTAGAGGTTGCAAGGTCTATCTTTATCTGCTCTACTGCCTTGTGGATCTCTACCTGCTCCTTCTCGCCTTTCCTCTCTATCTCCTTGTTTATCTCGTCTATCTCTTCCTTCTTCTTCTTGATCACTGACTTAAGCTCTTCAAGGGACTTATTGACCTCTTCTACCTTATCCTGATATCTCTTTATATTCTGATCATACTCCTCGTTCTCTTTCTTCTTCCTTTCAACCTGCCGGAACAGCAATGTCGCCTTGCTCTTGTCTATCTTATCGACAAGCTCCTTATGCTCCATAGCCTGATCACGCTCTTTCCTAAGCTCCTCAAGGTAGGATTTCCTCTCGGTAAGTATGATATCAGCTTCACGCAGTTTCTCATCCACCTTGTTCAGCTCGCTGACTGCCTTCAGCTTCTTGTCTTCATAGATAGATATCCCGGAGATCTCCTCGACAAGAAGCCGCCTGTCAACAGGTGACATCTCTACGAAACGCATTATATCTCCCTGAAGGATTATATTATACCCATCAGGGTCTATCTTAGCAAGGCTCAAGAGCTCTACAATCTGCTGCCTTGTCCTCTTCTCATTGTTGATCTTATAGACGCTCT
>CAYNQH010000187.1:0-3047 GCA_964399255.1 uncultured Methanosarcinales archaeon
TCCCCCATCTCATATATGATCTCTCCTTTGTCATCTCCCTTTGCCGCGATTATCAGTTCTGTAGACTCTTCTCCTATCTTCTCAAGTATCTTATTTGTAGCGCCTTTCCTGTGCCTGAACAATGAACTTGTGTAAGAGCCCTCATTAGGATTTGCTTTCCTGTCTGCTATTACATCGTAAAGATCTTTCAGGCTGAATTCTTTATCATCAAAGCAGGAGTATCTACCTGTGTGGCATGCAGCATTCTTCTGCCTGACCTTAAGCAGAAGAGCATCACCATCGCAGTCTTTCCGTAGAGAGAGAATTTCCTGGACATTGCCTGACTCTTCTCCTTTCATCCACAGCTTATTCCTGCTCCTTGAGAAATACCAAGCCTTCCTTGTCTTGAACATATTCCTGACTGCAGCTTCATTAGTGTAGGCTAGCATCAGCACCTGGCCTTTCTCATCCTGTGCTATTGCAGGCACGAGGCCTTTGCCCTTCTCAAGATCAACAGTAGCTAAGAAAGCATCACATAGGCTTATCTTCCCTGTGTACAATGCCATCCCTAACACCGAGTTGACCTCGAGCTTTTCTAGCTCTCTTATCTCTGCTGCGCTGGATATCCCGCCTGCTGCAGTAAGCTCATTCTTCGTAAGCTTCTTTATGTTCTCGATAAATCCTATATTGGTCCCTTTCATAAGACCTTCATTATCGACCATGGTCAGGAGGAACTCTCCGCAGTACTCCTCTATCTGATTTACAACATCAGCAGTCTTCAGCTGGGTCTTCTCCTGCCAGCCTTTTATAGAGATGCATTCTCCTTCAGTATCTATTGCGATTATTATCCTTTCCCGCCCTATCTTTTCCTTAAGTTCCTCAAGGAATCTCTTGTTGACCTTGCCGCCTTCAAAAGCTGAGCTCGAGACTATTATCTTTGATGCCCCTGCCTTGATAAGCTCTTTGGCCCTTTCGACATCCCTTATGCCTCCGCCAACCCTGCAGTTTATCCTGCTGCAGATCGCCTTTATCATCTCAAGGTCTATAAGGTTTATCTTACCTATTATAGAAAATTCATCTATAAGATCCTCATAGCTGTCGAGCTCGAGCTTCTTTGTCTTCCCTTTCTCAAGCTGGACAACCTTCCCTTCCATAACATCAATGCTTGGTATTATCATTCTCTTACCTCTACACCTCTCTCCCTGAGGTATTCTTTTACATCTCCGACAGTCCTTTCTTTATAATGGAATATCGATGCTGCAAGGGCAGCGTCTGCTGCATCCTTCTCAAAGACCTCATAGAGATCTTCCATATCTCCTGCGCCGCCAGAGGCTATTACCGGGACGCTCACTGCCTTGCTTATGGTCTTTGTAAGATTTATATCGTATCCTTTCCTAGTACCATCCCTATCCATTGAGGTGAGCAGTATCTCTCCTGCGCCAAGTGCGACAGCCTTCTTGGCCCACTCGACTGCATCAAGCCCTGTAGGTGTCCTCCCGCCATGGACATAGACCTCCCAGCTGTCCCCTTTGCTCTTAGCATCGATCGCAAGGACTATGCACTGGCTGCCGAACCTCTCAGCCCCTTCGCTTATAAGTTCAGGATTCTGCACTGCGCTCGTGTTTATCGAAACCTTATCAGCCCCTGCAAGCAGGATAGCTCGTATATCCTCTATTGTATTTATACCCCCTCCAACTGTGAAGGGTATGAAGACCTGCTGAGCGACCTTCCTCACTACATCTATCATTATCTTCCTTTTCTCATGCGAGGCTGTTATATCAAGGAAGACAAGCTCGTCTGCTCCCTGCCGGTTGTATTCTTTGGCGAGCTCTACAGGGTCTCCTGCATCGGTGATATTAACAAAATTGATCCCCTTCACTACCCTTCCTTCCCTGACATCAAGGCAGGGTATTATCCTTTTTGCAAGCATATTATTTCAACCTTTTATCGTATTAATTTAGTTTTATCTGGATATCACACCATATCAAACAATAATATCAAACAATATCCTTTCTCAAAATGGCCTTACCTCAAAAGTATGAACCTTTTCAGCAGCTCAAGACCTTTGTCTCCGCTCCTTTCAGGATGGAACTGCACTGCATATACACTCCCCTTATTGACCCCGCTCACGAACTCGTAGCCATAATCTGTCTTAGATAGTATTATGCTCTCATCTTCAGGGACCACATAGTAGGAATGTACAAAATAAAAATAATCCTTCGAGCCTTTCTCAATAAGAAGGTTTTCTTTCTGGACATCTGCAGAGTTCCAGCCTATCTGAGGTATCTTGAGGCCGTGCCTGAACCTTACTACTTTCCCTTTGAAGAATCCCAGCCCTTTTACTCCAGGACTTTCTTCGCTCTCCTCAAACAATGCCTGAAGCCCAAGGCATACCCCCAAGAAAGGCCTGCCGGAGCTGAGATATTCCTTAAGAGGCCCTGCAAGACCTTTGTTCTCAAGATTTTTCATAAGGTCGCCAAAAGCACCTACTCCAGGAAAGATAAGCTTTGCAGCACTTCTGATCTTATCAGGATCATCAGTTATCTCGCATGGTTCTCCAAGATATTCTATAGCATTCTTTACGCTGATAAGGTTCCCCGCCCCATAGTCAAGTAAGGTTATCATTTTCTTGAAATTCCCGCCTTATTTCCGCATCTTACATCATTATCTGCATTATTTTTAAGTATAGTTCAGTTTCCTCTAGATGATGATCTTGTTTATCTCCATCTCTAATATGTCTGTAGCTCCGGCCTTCTTAAGCTTAGGGATTATATTAGGCACATCCTCTCTTGGCACAGCCACCTTGACTGAATAACCTCCATGATAAAGCTCGTTTATGGTTGGAGATTTCATGCAAGGGACTATCTTTATGAGCTCTGCAAGATTTGCTTCCTCTACATTCATCTCAAGAAGCACCTTTCTCCTTGCTACAAGGACAGATTCAAGGACAGTCTTTATCAGATCTATCTTCTCCCTCTTCCAGGGATCCGCCATAGCAGCCTTATTTGCTATGAACCTAGTGGATGACCTCTTAAGCTCTTTGTAGATCTCAAGGCCGTTCTGCTTGA
>CAYNQH010000188.1:0-3033 GCA_964399255.1 uncultured Methanosarcinales archaeon
GTTTGTTTGATAAAGAGATCAATAACCTACATGCATGCCTATCAGCTCTGCAGTCTTCAAATCTAAATTTTTAAACATTTTCACCAAGATATATAATTTTAGTATTTAAAGATCACAAGAACGCGTGTCCACTGAAAATGGAGTAACATTTATAAATGATCACCAAATCCTTTAGGTTATAGCGGGGTAGGGCAGCCAGGAGTGCCCGTCGGGCTCATAGGGTCTTCCTAAGAAACCCGGAGGTCGGAGGTTCAAATCCTCCCCCCGCTACTCATCATTCTACATTTTTGGTATATCCAGATAAGAAGGCCTAAAACAACCTCTCTAGTAAAAATAGGCAGATTTAGCACTATTTTCTGAAAAGATTTATATACCCCCTTGAAAAACCTATATAACATAAACACGGAGGAAGGAAGAGCAGCACTTTTTCTCGATAGGAAAGAGACGCACACTCTTTCTTGTATAATATGGAAGAATTTAGAAAATTAGGGATAATAGAACCTATACTGAAAGTAATAGAAGATGAAAAGTTTGAGAAGCCGAGCACAATACAGGAGAAATCTATACCTATAGTCCTTGCAGGCAAGGATGTAGTTGCCTTATCCTCTACAGGATCAGGGAAGACTCTTGCGTTCGGATCAGGCATAATACAATATGTGAATACAGGCCAAGGCATACAATCTTTAGTCCTTGCTCCTACAAGAGAGCTGGCAGAGCAGGTTGCGAAAGACCTTAAGAAGTTCTCAAAATACAAGCCTTTGAAGATAGTTACAGTATATGGAGGGGTATCGATAAATCCTCAGATACAGGGGCTTATGACCGCTGATATAGTCGTCGGCACTCCTGGAAGGATATTAGACCACCTTGAAAGGCGCCCGATAGACTTGAGGAAGGTGAAGATCCTTGTCCTGGATGAGGCAGACCGGATGTTTGATATGGGTTTCATAGATGATGTTGAAAGGATCATAAAGAACTGCCCTAAAGAGAGACAGACCCTCTTATTCTCAGCTACGATGTCCGATCAGGTGTATAATCTTGCTAAAAGGCATATGCAAGAGGCATCGAAAGTGTCTGCAGAAGAATATGTAGATCCTAAGAAGCTGAAACAGGTATATTATGATATCTCTGACAACCAGAAGTTCTCGCTGCTTGTCCACCTGCTGAAGCATGAGAAAGCTAAGCTTGTGATGGTATTCTGCAATTCAAGGAGGACTGTAGACTTCGTGGTAAACAACCTCAAGCCTGCAGGGATCCAAGCAAAAGCTATCCATGGAGGGCTTTCCCAGGATAAGAGGACTAGGGTGATAGAAGGGTTCCATTCACATGCTGTTGAAGTGATGGTCTGCACAGATGTCGCTGCAAGAGGGCTCCATATAGAAGGGGTCAGCCATGTCTATAATTATGACATACCAAAAGAAAGCAAGCAGTACATCCATAGGATAGGAAGGACTGCAAGAGCAGGCAAAGAAGGGATCGCGATCAATCTCTTAGCAAGCAGGGACCATGGAAGTTTTACAAGGCTTATCAAGGATAATTCTATGGAGATAGGCAAGGATATCATAAAGGAAGCCACGCCGACCATAGAGAAAGCAAAAGTAACCTGGGTTGAAGGGAGAAGCGAGGAAAGAGGGAGAGGCTATGGGAGAGATAGCCGTTCAAGACCTCCTCAGAGAAGAGGGCGTTTCTAATAAATACCTTTATAAAGAGACCTGCTTTACTGAGATAAATAAAGAAACCATATGATTTCTTTTGAATAGGGAGAATATGACCAAAAAAACATACAAAGTCATCCGCTATTGCAGGCGGTGCAAGGCAAGATTTATCCTGGAGAACCAAAGGACAGGATCCTACTATTGTGAAGACTGTCTAAAGAAATACCAAAAAGAACAAGAGAAAGAACAAGATTAATATTCTTTCATTATGAAACAAGAATCCGAATTCAGAAGGATTAAGGATTATATCAGAGGAGATGTTCTTGAAGTAGGTTGTGGAGATGGAAGGCTGTCCAGATTTCTCATCAAGAAAGCTTCCAGCTTCATAGGTATAGATCCTGAACAGAAGAGCGTAAACGAAGCGAAGAAGCTGGGCGGTAAGTTCCTCATCGGTTCAGGAGAGTCTTTAGATTTTGAAGATTCAAGTTTCGATGCTATAGTGTTCAGCATGTCTCTCCATCATATGGATCCTGTAAAGGGGCTGCGTGAAGCCTTCAGGGTGTTACGCAACAACGGGAAGATAGTTGTCATAGAGCCTGTAATCGGAGGGGCTATGCAGGAGCTGTTCAGCCTGTTTGAGAGGGAAGATGACAAGCTTGAAAAGGCAAGAGAGACTATATCCCGGTATATCAAGGAGAAGGAAGAGGAGTTCAGGATAAAATGGAGCTTTGATGATAAGGAAGAGCTCTACAGCTACTTCTCGGCAGACTACAATATTGACAGGAAAGAGGTGATGAAGAGTATCGATGCGCACCTTAAGGACAGGTTAAGGTACCATCCGATAATACTCGATGACCTTATCAGGATTACAGTGCTAAGGAAAGAATGATCTCCATTATATTCTATGTTCATATCCTATGTTCAGTTATCAGCATATCATGATCATATCTTATCATGCATAAAAGGTAAGAAAAAGTAAATAAAAGAAAATAAAAAAAGGATCAGAATCCTCTCTTCTGCTTAAAGCATTCTGTGCAAAGAACATCCTTACCAGGTGTTGGTTCGAATGGGACTTCGCATTCTGCTCCGCATTTAGTGCATATAGCTTTAAATTTTGGCTTAGGTCCGCCGAAGTCTCGCCTTGGGCCGCCAGATCTGAATCCGCTGCCTCCTCCTCTGTTACCGCCGCCGCCTCTATTGCCGCCGAATCCACTGCTCCTATTTCCACCAAAGGTCCCTCTGTCGGAACTTTCTCTCCTTTCACGGAAGCCTCCACCGCCGTTAAATTCTCTCATAGTTCATTCATCCTCCATTCTATGGCCCCTTAGGCCTAAATCTCCTATTCCAGCCTGAAAAGGTCAGGAGTATATAAAACTGCTCT
>CAYNQH010000189.1:0-3015 GCA_964399255.1 uncultured Methanosarcinales archaeon
TTCGATAATATGGTCAGGAGGCTGTTCCTTACGATTGCTACGATGGGAGAGGACTCTCTAAGCTATATAAAAGGCAAAGATTTCAAGAGATGTGAGGAGATAGTCCTGAGAGACCACATAGTCAATAAATATGCCAACTTCTGCCGCAGGGTGATAAATAAGAGGTCTGACTCTCAACCATGCAACACTCAACCCCAGGTTTACCTAATGATAGAGGTCCTGGAAAAGATAGGAGACAGCCATAAGCATATAGCTGACTACATATCAAAGAACAGCTTCAAGCCTAATGACAGCATAATTAAGGCATACCAAGAGATAAACCGGTTCTTCAGGCTGTTCTACGAGATTTATTACAGCTTTAAGATAGAGAAGATGAATGGGTTTATGACAGAAAGAGAGAGGATAGAAAGGCTCCTTGATATGGCGATAACTGCCTCAGGGAAGAAGGAAACAAAGATCCTGTTCCATCTGCATACTATACTAGAAAATATCTTCAACCTTAATGGAGCATTGATGATACAGAACATCTGATAATGGCTCATAAAGGCAGCATATCATGCAATACCTTCTGGTAATCATCCCACGACCTCAGTAAGCCTATCTCTGGATTGCCTATCTTAACATGCTGATTCGTAGGGTTAGAGAACAGGTACAGTTTCATCCCCTTACCAGCCATCTTCTTCAGCTTTTCATAATCATCTTCGACAAAAATGTCTATGTTGTTCTCACGGCAGAATACCAGTTTAGGCTGCTCGTTAGTATTGATAAGCTTATGATAGGCTGCATCGTTAGCCGCAAGAAACTTTGAAGCGATCACAGCCTGATGGTCAGATTTAGCGGTTATTATGAATACCTTATGGCCTTGATCCGCGTATCCTTTTAACGCTTCTACCGCACCAGGGAACATCTTGGACTTCAGATAGAATGCTGAGGAGTATACAAAATCCCTGATCCTTGCATATTCTTCAGGCTGGAGACCTACCTCTCGGATCCGGCTCAAAGAGCACTGTTCTTCCTTAACCTCAATATTATGCTCTTCTGATAGCAGCTTGCTCTTTATCTCAAGAGAATCGACGAGGACGCCATCAAGGTCTATACCTATGTTAAGCTGCGCAAGAGGGGTGGACTTTACATATTCTAAGAAAGAGATTCTCATCTCATCTAAACCTTTGATATCCATACCTGATTTCTCTAGTCTATCGAAAAGAGCCACTGCCCTCTTAAGGTAAGCTCTTGCTTCCTCTCTCTTGCCCTGTGAGAACATGCTGCCCATATGAACAATAGATATGTGCAGTTGATTAAGGTAGCAGGACCTCATGAACTCTCCCTCATCCATAAAAAGGGATTTATATAGCTCAGATATAAGCCCATACTCTCCGCCTACAATCTGTTGAGAGTCAAATAGTGGGTAAAAGGCATGGTTCTCAAGGAGATAAAATACATCAAAAAGTGGGTTGCCTCTCTTGATAGGCTTTGGATCGATCAGCATCTCCTTGTCAAGAACGTTGCCCATATAAGCATCGCAATGCAGAGCATGGTCCTTAGAGGGAGCAACCATGTTCTCACATATAAACTTCTCATAAGCAGAGATAAATGCCCAAGACTTATCTGTAAAGGGCATCCTATTAAAGTATAAACCCCTATCGACATAATCAAAAGAGGGCCCATCATTCGCCCTAACAATTTCAGCGAGGTGTCTTATCCTATCTTTAGCGCTAGTATCCTTTCTACCAACAAACATCTTTTCAAGGAGATTGTGCAGATAATCTAGAGGGGCGGCTGAGTAAGACTCTTCTGATTTCTCTTCTGATACCTTACCTTCAAGGTCCAGCCGCCTTATGAGAACAGGATAATCCAGATTGAATCCTGACCCTGCAATCGCATCAGTTACGCTCTCATGGTAAGAGCAAAGCCAGTCAAGAGCAAATCTTATAGAGCTTATCTTCTCAGAATTATCCTTGTTCATAAACACAGAATCCAGATCATCCGCCTTGATGCGTTCTATAAACATATAATATTTCCCGCAGTACTCTACAAGGTCGAGCGGCCTGCTGAACTTAAGCCCTTTATCCCTTAGGATATGGTTTATCTTTTTTGTAAGGAGGAACTCCTGCACAGCCATCTTCTTATCTGGAAACTCTTTGATTATAAAAGAGAAGTTAGTGGGATAATTCTCATCGACAAAGCTATACGTGCTTGTAGTGCCTTTACGGATCCCCTCCCAATCAAGGTTTCCGTCAGATTTCAGTTTTAAAAGGTGATACACGGCATCGCTCCAACCATAATATGTCATGCTCTCAAGCTGCAGTTTATTATCATGCGAAACATCCTTCTTTATGAAGTCAGAGATCTGGGCTCTTAGAATATAACCAAAAGAGAAAGAATATAAAATTGACTTATCAACAAGGTAAGCCGATTTCAAAAGGCTATCTCGAGCCTCAGCAAAGTTGCCAAGATAATAGTTGACTTTTGCCAGTTCAAAATTGATCTGGCCTAATCTTGAAAAGAACTCCTTAGAATGGTCCCTTCCTGCCATCTTGCCAAAAGCATCAACAGCTTCTTCAAAGCATAGCTTGGCAAAGAGGACCTTATCATCAGCTTCCTTGCCTAACAGGCCGCAGAGATCATCATGAAACTCTGCAACATCATCTGATCCTGTTATGGCCAGCCCCAGCTTGAATAATGAGGACCCCTTATAAGATGTTCTGAAGAGGTCGTTTCGTGCAAATGACTCAGAAACAGCATATGCCTTTGATGCATCAATGAAATGCCTTACCTTCCACCTGTTTTTATTTGAGTTGTTCCCTGCAACAAAGTAGGCTTCTGCAAGCTCCCCATATATATTCTCAAGCTTAAGGTCTAACATGATCCTACCGGTCTCCACCTGAGCTGCTACAAATGCTATCTTTTCTGCAGCTGAAAGAGCTTTCTTGTAGTTATGGCTCAACCTTGCCTGCAATATCTCACACCTTGCCTGATAGTTAACATACCCAACAGTCTCGCGATTCAAAGAAG
>CAYNQH010000190.1:0-3007 GCA_964399255.1 uncultured Methanosarcinales archaeon
TGATAAGTGTCTGCTATATCTAAGAGGCGCAAGGAATCTAGGATTAGAGTATACTCATTGGTTGGGCTGGTGAATATACCGGCTATGCTCTTGATATATCTGATCAGGTACAAATTCTCCCTCTATAAATATCTCTTTCAGGATATTACAATCTAAGGTTGTATCTCTCTGGATAGTATATATAGAATATTGAATATATCTTACACTATTGAAATATATTTTTGTGAAAGATACTATTATTTTAGAAAAATTTATATACTCGGATGTTTTACCCTTCCTATCGTAATCTTCCGGGTCAATCCATGAAAAGAAAGATAATAAAACAGGGAAACGGCACTCTTACGATAACTCTTCCAAGGAGCTGGACTGAAAGCCTTAACATCAAGGCAGGCGAGGAGATCGATGTGATAGAAAGGGGTGACTCGCTTATAGTCAATGGCCACCATAACTCTAAGGATAAGAAAGCGGTCATAGATATAACCAACTTCACTATCCCTCTATTATGGAGATTCTTCCAGTCAGCATATAGGTCAGGATGCACAGAGATAAAGATCGTATTCGACCCTCATAAGAAAGACTATGAGGATGCGTACCATTACTACACTACCCTCTTTGACTATGCAAAGCTCGGAGAGAAGATGCCTCCTAAGCCTGCTATAGCGATGATCCAGGAGGTCGTCAACAGGTTTGTAGGTGTTGATATAATAGAATCCGGAGAGGGGTATTGTATCATAAGAGAGATGGGGGAGCTCTCTACAAAAGAGTTTGATAACTCTCTAAGGAGGCTATTCCTTATAATAATGCAGATGTTCGACAAGATCATAGAATCTATAGAGCACAATAAGATAAATGATCCATCGTTATGCAAAGAGATACATACTATAGACCTTAATGTGGACAAGTTCGTCGACTACTGCGCCAGGATAATGAACAAGGTCATAGACTCTCCCATAAGGAACAAGAGGGCATTGATATTCTCTACACTGTTCATCCTTGAGCTTATAGGCGATGAGTTCAAGTATATCGGCAAGCATATAGCCTTGTCAAAGAAGCCCCTTAGGGAGGTGCTTCCCCTTGTCAAGGATGTGAAGAAACATTTCGAGCTGTATTACAGCCTTTATTACAAGTTCAGCAATGATATGGCGATAAGGTTCGGCAAGATGGATATGGATGTCTATGAGAAGCACTATAAGATAAAGGAGAAGGTCAAGGGAGAGAGCAGGAGCATAATGAAGCACCTCATGATGATAAGCAAGTTCACCTTGGCCTTGGTCGAGCTCAGGACAGAGATGGAGTATTCTTGAATATTGCCGGGTTGTGTTCTTTGACCTTTTTTTATCTGAGCATATCTTTTTATAGAAATGTTTATAAATATTAATCTGAAATCCTCTGGATATTGTGGGGGATTATAGATGAAGAAAGGAATTATATTTTCAGATGTAGACGGAACATTATGCTTTCATCAGCAGCTGCATGGAGTAGAGCCTATATCATCAGGTTCTGATGGCACTATCTTGGTCCATGACTCAAAATCTGGAACAGACCATTTCTCTTATGATATCTCTACAGATATTTATAAGGTTTTTATCGGGCTAGAGACACAAAGGCTATGCCATCAGTTAAGGGAAGATTATCATTTTATCCTGGTGACTGGGGGAAGGCCCTCTACAGTTTTAGGCAGGCGGGCGCAGTTCACTTTTGCTGATGCTGTCATCCTTGAGAATGGAGGCGTTATTTTCGATGAAGACTACGAACCGGATAGGGAATGGGAGGCTATGCTTGCTCCTGAAAGAGCATATCTTTCTGAAGTGAAGAGCCTACTTGAATCTGCAGGTTGGGTATTGGATGTAAAAGGAAGGACTGCTGCATTAAGGGTCCGGAAGAAGGATAACCCTAATAAGTCTGATCAGGAATATCTTAGCCTTTGCGAAAGCATAGATCTTCCTGAAGAGCTTAAGAAGACTTCAAATATAGGAAATCTTGATGTTATACTGCGAAGTGCTGGCAAAGGGAATGCTGTTAGGTATCTTATGGAGAAGTTAGGCTATGAGAAGCAACAGTCTGTCGGGATAGGGGATGATATAAATGATATAGACCTTTTAGAAGCTACTGGAGATAAGTATGTGCTAGGAAGTTCCTATCCTGAGGCTATACAAATAGCGAAGGATAAAGGTTGGTATATATCAAAAGGTCTTCATTTTGACGGGATAGATGAGGTACTAAACAGGATCTCTGCTAGATAGTATCTTTCTCCCTATTCCTAGGCCAGACAGGTAATTTTATAACTAAACATCTCTATCACTTTCTTGAGTACTTATCCTTCAGGATATAATAAACAGGTTTCACTATAAGGTTAGAGCTGTATTTTGAGGAATATTCCATTATACCCAGAAGATCCTCCTGAAACTCTCCATCTGGCTGCACAGTTGTCGGCACGCTGATGCCTGCGGTGTCAAATGAGCACCAATCGCCTGATTTCCAGGCCTCATCAGTCCACATCACATAGAATATCCCAGTATTGGGCCTTTCTGAATTAAGATGGTCAATAAGGCTTCCTGCGACAGAAGCCTGCATCTCTTCCCCTTTCTCTTCTGCAAGCGCAGTGTTATAACTGTATCTTGCGTCAAAGCTGTCTGTGCCTGTCTCAGTAACGATAAAAATGCCTCTAAGATCATTGTCGAACTGCTGGAATAGGTCTCCGAAGGTTATCCTGCCTTGGCTTTCGATCATCCTATAGACATTCGCACCAAAAACCTCCATATCAGGGATAAAACTTTTATAGGTTATAAGGTCTGAGATCTCTCCGTTACCTGTCAGGACTGGATGGGCAGGATCTATCTCTCTTGCTTTCACTATCGCTTCATTCAGGAATGAATACCATGCTTTTTTGCTTGGTGTTGCATAGTTCACTTCGTTTCCTAGAGAGAACATTATCACCGCAGGATGATCCTTGTTGTGCTCTATGAGCTGCATAAACTTGTTCATGTACTCTGTCCTCTTCGCGATA
>CAYNQH010000191.1:0-3006 GCA_964399255.1 uncultured Methanosarcinales archaeon
CTTTAAGGTTTATCTCCTTGTTGTCAATGCCTTCAATGACTGTATACTTCTTTCCGAATTTTTTCTTTTCAATCTTGACTGTTATCTTTTGGTTCTCTTTGGCTATAGTTTCACAAACGCATAGCTCTTTAGGCAATCCACACATAGAGCATATTTCACTCATGCTTTTTTACTCTCCTTTTTCGCTTTTTGCAATAGTTCTTCTATCTTTTTCTTGTTCTGCATGGTCTTTATCCTTGCAATGTTCTTCCTTATGTTCTTTATCTGCATAGGGTTCTTAGGCGTAGTGCCTGTAGCTACCTGTGCATTGAGCTTGACTAGTTCCTGCTTGAGCTCAGAGAGCCTTGTCTTCAGGGAATCTTCCCCTAGGGATTCTATCTCTTTTATCTTGAGCTTCATTTTTATTCTTCAGCCTCGGGTTTCTTATCTTCTTTGTCTGCGCTCTTCTTCCTTGCTGCCTTCTTCTTAGGCTTCTTATCTTCTTTAGCAGGTTTTGATTCTGATTTCTTCTCCTCTTTCTCTGCAGGTGCTTCTTCCTTAGAGGACTCCTTGTCCATCTGGTCTATAATCTCTTTTATATCTACCCTGTCAGGAAGGTCTAGATTAGGGGGCATGATCCTTACTTTTATCCCGATTGTTCCGCTCCTCAGGTTTGCTGTTGTCTGCGCTTTCTGTACTCCAGATTCTGCGACATCTCCGCATTTCTTGAGGTATCCTGCGAATACTCTCCATGATTTTGCTCTTGAGCTTGGAAGGCCTCTTCCTGCGACTATTATCTCCACTCCTTTAGCTCCGGATCTCATGACATCTTCCATGGTCTTGTGCATGACTCCTTTGAACCTGCTTGCTCCGAATTTTTCCAGTGAGGAAGCGATCTTCTGTGCGATTATGTTAGCGTCAAGGTTCTGGTTCTCTACCTCATTGATCTCTATCTGTGGGTTCTCAAGCTCGAACTTGACCTTTAGGTCTTCAGTCAGCTTCTTTATGTTCTGGCCTTTCCTTCCGACTATCAGTCCTGGATGTGATACTGCGATTATTATCTTCTCGCCAAGAGGTGTTTTCTGGAGCTTTATGCTGCTGTGGCCTGCATTCTTAAGATTGGTGACTATATAATGCTCTATCTCATTCTCCTTCATCTTTTGTGCGACGATTTTTCTTTCTATCATTTTTTCTCAGGTTGCTTTGGCTTCTCTTTTTTCTCTTCTGTTTTTGCTGGTGATTTTGGAGCTTCTTTCTTAGGCGTCTCCTGCTGCACCTTGTTTTCTGCCTTAGCAGGCTTTGAATCTGATCTTTTATCCTGTTTCTTCTTCGATGACTCTGCAAGGACAACTTCGATATGGGTCTTCTTCATCTCTCTGCTTCTTCGCCTTCCAGGCCTTATAGTCTTTGCTGCCCTGTTTGCGCATATATGGGTTATTATCAGGTTTGCAGTATTGAGGCCTTTCTGCTGTGCATTGACCTCTGCGGATTTCAGAAGGCTCAGGATGTTCTCAGATGCTTTCTTAGGGTATCTTCCTGAGCTCATCTTTCCTCTCCTATGGCCAAGGCCGTTGGTAAACCTTTTGAAAGGTATAGCTCTCTTCTCCTGCTGCACCTCTTCAAGTATCTGCATAGCTCTGGAAACGTCCATCTTCCTTATGAAATTGCATATCTCGATTGCCTGTTTTGTTGAGACAGGAAGGTCTCTACCGATAGCTCTTGACATGCTTTCCTTGTCATATTTGTCGAATGCGTATCCTTTTGCCATTTTAGTTTTACTTTACTGATACAGCCGAGCTTGATTTTGTAGCTCCTATTCCTGGTGCTGAGTGTGTAAGCCTCTTCCTTGTGATTGCGAATTCTCCGAACCTGTGCCCGATCATCTCTTCTTGTACCATGAGATCTTCGAATGATTTTCCGTTATGCACCTTTATGGTCATACCTACCATCTCAGGAAGCACTATCATGTCCCTGCAGTGTGTCCTTACGTTCTTCTTCCCGCTCCTTATCCTTTCTAGGAATTTCTTTTCCTGTTCGGTGAAGCCTCTCCTGAACTTTCTTCTCTGGTTTGATGGTAAGAGCAGCATAAGCTCTTTCAAGCTGAGTTCCTGCAGCTCTTTGAGCGTCTTTCCTCGGTAACTGAATTCTTTCTTTGCCATTTGTTAAATCCTCTTGATATCGATCATGCACAGACCTTTGGGTCTTTACCTTTTCTTCCTGCCTGTCCTTCTTGCTCTTATCATACCGACCTTAGCTCCTGGAGGCGCATTCTTCCTTGCGATAGTTGGCCTTCCTTTATGGTGTGAGCTCTTACCTCCATGAGGGTGATCGACAGCGTTCATGGATATTCCGCAGACCTTTGGCCAGAGCTTGTTCTTTGCCTTGTACTTGAAGTGCGCTCTTCCTGCCTTTAGCAGAGGCTTTTCAAGTCTTCCGCCGCCTGCTGCCAGCCCTATAGATGCTTTGCACATAGGGTCGAAGATCTTCTTCTTCTTTGAAGGGAGGACGATTGTTATCTTCCCTCCTGCTTTTGACTCTATCCTTGCAGCGGTTCCGGAAGCTCTGACGAACTTGCCGCCGTCTCCTGGCCTGCTTTCTATGTTATGTATAAGAGTACCTTCTGGGATGTTCTTCAGGACTAGGCTGTTCCCATTCTCGATAGGCGCTTCTACTCCTGAGACGACGGAGTCTCCTACCCTTATCCCTTCAGGGGCTATTGCAGGAAGTACCTCTCCATCTTCATATTTGATGACTATAAGCGGGCTTGAGTGGCCTTGGCAGTGGATTATGTCCAGGACTTCACCTTTCAGAGGCGCAGCAGTAAGGCTCTTCTGAGAGACCTTTCCTTTATACCTGAAGCTAGGCGCCCGGTATGTTGGGCCTCCTTTTCCTCTTGCCTGTTGTATTAGTCGCTTTCCCATTTTCTATGATAATGATTTTTTGATCCTTCTTGTTATTACATCAAACCTAGTTTTGTCGCTATGTCTATTGCAGGGGTCTCTGCATCGAACTTGACATATGCTCTTT
>CAYNQH010000192.1:0-3003 GCA_964399255.1 uncultured Methanosarcinales archaeon
CTTCTCCCCTTCTGCAAGGTTGATGAGGTTAACTATAGCCTTCCCTTTGGCCTGCCTTGATGCCTCAGGTATCTCATACACCTTCACCCAGTGTACATTACCCTTATTTGTGAACATTAGAAGATAGGCATGCGTAGATGCTATGAACAGGTCCTCTATGAAATCTTCCTCTTTTGTCGATGCTCCTATGACCCCTTTGCCGCCACGCTGCTGGGTCTTATATGTGTTGACAGGCAGCCTTTTTATGTATCCTTCGTGGCTTATGGTGATCACCATGTCTTCCTCTTTTATCAGGTCCTCGACATCGATATCTTCCTCTTGGCCTTCAACTATCTCTGTCTTCCTTCCATCACCATACTTCTCCTGCATATCTGCAAGCTCTTTCTTTATTATATCAAGTATCTTCTGCTCTGATGCGAGAATCTCCTTAAGTTCAGATATGATCTTTATGAGGTCTTTGTGCTCAGCCCTTATCTTCTCCTGCTCCAGTGAAGCAAGTTTCTGGAGCTTCATATCAAGGATAGCCTTGGCCTGCTCCTCGCTGAGCTTATATCCTGAGATAAGCGCATTCTGTGCAGATGCAACATCTTTTGACGCCTTGATCTTCTTTATTATCTCATCGATATGGTTCAAGGCTATTATAAGCCCCTCAAGTATGTGGGCGCGCTGCTCTGCTTTCCTCAGCTCGAACTCTGTCCTTCTCCTGACAACCACCTGCCTGTGGCTGATATAATTCTGGATGAGCTCTCTAAGGTTAAGTGTCTTAGGCTCGTTATCTACCAAAGCAAGCATGTTCATCCCGAACGTTGATGTGAGCTTGGAATATTTGAAGAGCTGGTTCATGACTATATCCCTATTGGCGTCTGTCTTCAGCTCTATGACTATCCTTATGCCTTCCTTGTTCGACTCATCCCGAAGATTTGATATCCCCTGGACCCTCTTGTCTTTTACAAGCTCTGCAATCTGCTCAACAAGGATAGACTTGTTAAGCATGTAAGGTATCTCTGTGACTATGATCCTCTGCCTGTTGTTCTTCTCTTCAATATGCGCCTTGGCCTTCATAATGACCCTGCCTCGGCCTGTCTCATAAGCATTCTTTATCCCTGAAGTGCCTTGTATCATTCCTGAAGTCGGGAAGTCGGGGCCTTTGACAAATCTCATAAGATCCTTTACAGAAGCTTCAGGATTATCTATAAGATGTATAGTTCCCTTTATTATCTCTCCCACATTATGGGGGGGGATGTTGGTGGCCATGCCTACTGCAATTCCTGACGTGCCGTTTATCAGGAGATTAGGAAGCTTTGAAGGAAGTACGCTCGGCTCTTTCAGGCTGCCGTCGAAATTAGGCACGAAATCTACTGTCTCCTTGTCTATATCAAGTATGATCTCTTCTGCTATCCTTGAAAGCCTTGCCTCAGTATACCTCATAGCAGCCGCAGAATCGCCGTCTATAGATCCGAAATTACCCTGGCCCTGCACCAAGGGGTATCGCAATGAGAAATCCTGGGCCATACGGACCATAGAATCATAGACTGCAGTATCACCATGAGGATGATATTTACCTAGTACCTCTCCCACAATCCTTGCAGATTTCTTGAATGGCTTGTTATGGAGCATGCCCATGTCATGCATAGCGAACAGGATCCTCCTATGGACTGGTTTTAAGCCGTCTCTTACATCCGGCAGAGCCCTTCCGACTATCACAGACATAGCATAGTCTATGTAAGAGGCTTTCATCTCATCTTCGATCAGCCTAGGGACTACATTCTTCTCTTCTTCCTTCTCTGGCTGAACATTCTTTTCAGGCACTTTTTCTGTGTTTTTTTCCACAGGCTGAGAAGGCTTATTTTGGTCTTCTGAAGGCTTATCTTTCATTTCCCCTTCTTAAAAAGAATTGAATCCTCTTTATAAATGTTTTGTTTGAAAAATAGCCCTACAAAGGCTGAAAAGGCCGAATTTAATAGGTAAGATTTATCAAGAAAAATGTCATCTGCAGTTCATCACAGCAATGTCTGCCTTTCCATGAGTAACTTGAAGCACAGGAAAGTTCTTCATGACATATCTCATAGCCTGCTTTAGAAGGCCCACATCGCTATATACTTTAAGTTCAAGCGCAAAATACTTGTCATCAACAACATGGTCTACAGAAGCAAAAAGGCCTTCTGGGTCTCGAGCTATCTTCCTCTCAAAGTTGACCATCCTGCACCCTTCTTTCTCAAACCTATCCTGGTCTATAACCTTCAGAAGATAATCCCTAGCATCCCCATACTTATCATCGATCCCCTCTACTGATTGGGGCATGTCTCCGCCATTAAGGTCTAGGTAGAACTTCTCTTTCTTGCTTGGAAAGAACCTGAACTGGTTTGGGTCTCTCTGTGAGAGCTCGCTAACCTTGGTGTAAACGACTTGAGCAGTCTGCATGAACCTTCCTTCATCCTCTATATACCTTCGCCTCAGCCTAAGCTTAGGCTTTCTCCCAGAATAACGAGGCAGGCTAGTAGGAAAGTACTTATCTTTATAGCTTCCACTATGCATCTTTGACAGCTTGAACTCATCAGCGATATTCACGAGGACGCTCTCAGGTATCTTGTCAGCGTCGATAAAGAACCTGGATTCATAGTATCTCTCTGCTCCGAAGCCGAGCTTCTTGAGCTTCCTTTGCAGCAGCTTGTATCTCGCTTCTGTGACGCCTACTTCCCCTACTGCAACAGCTGCAACAGCTGTGATGAAGCTTGCAGTAGCAAGCAGCCATGCAGGGGTTTCAGGATAAAGTTTCATGCCCGTGTAGATCAATGCGATATACATAGGATCATGGACAAGCACATCTTCAGCAAGGCTTACTGAGCCGTTCTTTACTGCCTGGCCGAAATAGCTAGAAAGCCTTCCCCTGTCTTTTGCAGGCGTGGTCTTCCAGATATCATACGCTTCCTTGAAGTGAGCAGGGAAGAATCCTGCCTTCTCAACTATCGGGCCTGCAACTGAAAGCGCAATGTCCTTTGCATG
>CAYNQH010000193.1:0-2990 GCA_964399255.1 uncultured Methanosarcinales archaeon
CTGTGTCTCCATGGGATACTATCAGGTCAGGGCTAAACTGGGCCATATCCTTGATTACTGCAGATAGGGCTTCCCAATTAGAATGGGTGTCAGAAAGTACTGCCACAACATAATTTTCCCTGCTCATAGGCACTAATATTAGAACTCTATTTATAAATCTTTCGGTTTTTGAGTATTGAAAAGTAGTGAAATTTACTCAGATATTTGTTGCTTTTGCTATTGTCTCTTCCTTGATCTTCTCAGCATCTGAGAACCCATCTATGTTATTCTTTTCCTTGAACTCTTTTATGACCTTTCCATCGATCAGGTCTGATTTTGAGAAATATACCATCAAAGGCTTCTGCATCTTCTTGATCTTCTTATAGAGCTTAACCTGGTCCTCTACTGGATATGTCTCCGTAAGGTCAAATACATAGATTATGCTGTTTGCGCAGTATTGCATCGCTAGATAGGCCTGCCTCTCTATGTTGTTCATCTTGTCTAACCTATTCAGCGTTCCTGGAGTGTCTATCAGCTGTATCTTCTTATGCCCTTGGGTGATGTAGCCTATATTGAGATCCTTTGTCGTGAAAGCATAAGCGCTGATCTCAGGCTTCGAGCCTGTAAGCTTAGCAAGAAGCGTGGTCTTTCCGACATTCGGGAAGCCTCCTATGCAGATAGTATGCATCTCTTTAACATCAGGAAACCTCTTCATCAGCTTCCTGCATTCATCAAGATATGCAAGCTCCTTCTTTATCTGCTTCACCAGTGAGCTGGCCCGCCCATAGAAGCTTGTCCTGTACTCAAAGATCTTCCTCATATCCATGCATTTCTTTATCTTAACACGGTAAAGGCCATGGAACTCTTTTATCTTGTTCTTGACATAGTTGATCCCTCCAAGGGACTTCTTCATCAGAGCGACGTCAAATGTGGCTTTCATGAGCTCTTTATAGAATTCTGGAAGCTGGTCAAAGCTTGGGAAATCCTGAAGTATCCTCTCAAACTGAGATGTGAGTATTGTGTCAACAGTGCTGATCCTTTCAAGCTCGATAGTCTTTGCTTTACCTTCTCTTGTGGATCCGCTCTTCTTCCCTTTTAGGAGGTCTGCCTTCTTTGAAGCGTTGCCGAAAGCCAGGTCTAGGTAATAGTCAGGCTTCTCTATCTTTATCATTCGCTGGAAGTTCATACTTGCTGTGATTATAGAAACATTTATAAACTCTCCTCTTTTAAAAGAGGATAACAGTTAATAAAAAATCAGGGGGTGTTGTTTAGATGGTATTTGGAATGGGTTTTCTTTCTACTGTAGTGGCTTTCCTTGTTCTTGTATTGCTTGCCAGCCTTAAGGTTGTTAAGGAGTATGAGCGCGGAGTCAAGTTCACTCTTGGGAAGTATGTAGGCATAATGAATCCTGGTTTGAGGATTGTCATCCCTATCTTCCAGGCATGGGAAAGGGTAGACCTAAGGGTCAAGGCAGTTGACGTGCCAGACCAGGATGCTATAACAAAGGATAATGTGTCCATAAAGGTAAATGCTGTCCTTTATTACAGGGTCGATAAGTCTGAGAAAGCAATAATAGAGGTTGAGCATTTCAATTATGCTGTCTCACAGATTGCACAGACAACCATGAGGGATGTCATAGGAGAGGTCAGCCTGGACGAGCTTCTCTCTAAGAGAGACAAGGTCTCGAAAAGGATAAGAGAGATAGTGGACAAGGCGACTGACCCTTGGGGCATCGATGTCTCCTCAGTCGAGCTTAAGCATGTAGAGCTGCCTGCCGACCTTAAGAGGGTTATAGGCAAGGAAGCAGAGGCTGAGAGGGAGAAGAGAGCTGTCATAATCAAGGCAGAAGGAGAGGTTGCAGCTGCTAACAACATGGCAAAGGCTGCAAAGACTCTTGCATCTGCTGACGGCGCATTGCACCTTAGGACATTGCAGAGCATCAATGACCTGAGTTCAGACCAGAGCAATACTGTCATCTTTGCTGTTCCTCTTGAAGTCCTTAGGGCTATAGAGAGGATAGGGAAGAAATAGTTCAAATAATATTTTTTATTTTTAATATTTTTTTATTTTTATTATCTCAATCTAAGAACATCTTCTATGCTTTGGATGAACAATTGCGAGTCAAAAGGCTTTTGGATGATAGTTTGGTATACTCCCCTGTTTTCATCCAGATCATTTTCTACTGCCTGAATTGCCTTGACAGGGTTTCCTGTGTAAAGTGCCCTTCTTATCTTGGGATACATGGCCCTTACTTTCCTGAGAAAGGTTATGCCATCTTCTTCTGGCATCTCATAGTCTGATATCACCAGTCTTATGCGTTCATGCTCTTTAGCCAGGATCTCCAGACCTTCTGCTGCACTAGTTGCGTCAAAGATAATATATCCATTGCCATTCCTTCTGAATATTGCCTTGACTGTCTTTATGATCGCTTCCTGGTCATCTACAACAAGTACAGGTATCTCTGCCATAAAAAAATATTTTTCAGGACCTTATTTAAATATTTCTATCTTAGATTATACTGTTTATAATAGTTTATACTAGACTGGATTCATCCAGGATTTAATTTATGTATTGTGTTGTAGTGATTCCGTCAAAAAGCCCCAGCTTATATGCTTTCTTCACAGCCTTTGCTACCTGAGGATCAAACTGCCTCTTTGATTCTTTTAGGATCTCCTTGACACCTTCTTCTACAGAGCAGCCTTTCCTGTAGGGTCTTATGCCTGTCATTGCGCTTAATGTATCGGCTGCAGAGATTATCCTTGCTATAGGATGTATCTTATCCCCTTTTAGCTTCTCATCAGGATATGAAGCCGGCCTGGCTTTAGCATTGCCATCATAACGCTGGTGATGCTGGCGCACTGCCTTTGCCACCCCGTTCGCATCTATGACGCTGATCAGGAGCTGGCCTATCACGGTATGATCCTTCATCTCTATGAACTCTTCATCGCTTAGCCTATCCTTCTTGTCTATTACCTCTGAACGTACCCCTACCTTGCCTACATCATGAAGTA
>CAYNQH010000194.1:0-2982 GCA_964399255.1 uncultured Methanosarcinales archaeon
CTATAAGAATGTGATAGGCAGCATAATATTCTCAAGGCCTACCAATTTCAAGGAGCAGAAGGCAGCATTCGAGAAGCTCAAGGAGTCAATAAATGAAGGCATCGGGCTGATAATTATCGATTCAATAGCCATGCTCTACAGGCTCGAGATGGGCAAGTGCGAGGATATAATGGCTGTCAACAGGGAGCTAGGCATGCAGCTCGCTCTCCTCACAGAGATAGCAAGGACAAAGAATATCCCTGTGCTCATAACAAACCAGGTCTACGCTGACTTTGACAACAGGGACAGGGTCAACATGGTAGGCGGAGATATATTGAAATATCAGAGCAAATGTTTGATTGAGCTGCAGAAAGGCCACAAGAACAAGAGGAAGGCCATCCTCCGCAAGCATAGATCTATACCAGAAGAGTCTTCTGTCATGTTCAACATAGAGAATGAAGGGATAAAAGAATCAGACTGAGGCATAGGTTTATAAATAGTTTAAATATACTTTTTGCGATGGTTGAGCTAAATCTTGACATACAAAAGCAGAATATCCAGGTATTGCAGGACATCTACAACGAGTCAGACTGCAAGACCAAGGCCCAGCTGAACAAGAGCAAGGCCTTCGGGATGTTCGACGGCCTCAAGAGCGTCTTTGACAAGTCAAGCTTCATAGAGCTTGTGCATTCTGAGAAAAGGTATGAGCCTTTCTGGCATATAACCGGAGAGAGCTATGTCGAATACCTCCGAGGGAACAGGTATACCTTTGAAGTCGACCCTCAGGTAAGGTCTGTGAAGATAGCCGGAAAAGTTTTCAATGTTGAAGGTGACAATCCAAAGCTTGTATTCGATGCTGAGGACAGGTGCGTGGAGCACAACACAAAAGAGCTCCTGACTGATGCAGTAGAGGGCAAGCAGAAGGCGAAAGACCTCAAGAAATATCTTGAGTCAGAAGCAAAGACCAAGATGATAAAGCAGACTGAAGACATTATGGGCAAGAATAAGGTTGTAGTGCCTGCAAAGATAAAGGCCTCGTTCCTGATCAGGGATTTCCTCAAGACGCTTATACAGGCAGTGAATGCTGACAAGATACTTCAGGAGAGCGTGGAGATAAAGAAGCTATGCTTATATTTCAGGCCTGTGTACGCCTTTGAGTTCAAGAATTCTAACGGCAAGACAGGAGCATTAGAGGTTGATGCGATAACAGGAGAGATGGCTAAAGGCAAGGTCTATAAGAGAGAGCTTGCAGAGCTCATACCAGAAGGCGCCTTGTTTGACATAGGAGCAGAGATTGCTTCAATGGTCATACCCGGAGCGGCCCTTGGAGCAGAGATAGGCAAGGCCATAAAGAAGAAGCATGACCAGAGCAAGAAGAAAAAAGCAATGCAGGTAAGCAAGGACGCTGAGAAAGCCAAGAAGAAAAAATGATCACTTAGATTATTGTTTCTGCATGCTCATCTCGCGCGCCATCTCCTGTGTGAAATCATCCTTATTCTGAAGCACAAGATCTGCCAGGATATTTGTCCTCTTCATCGCGTTCATGCTTCCTTTGCCGAGCGCTTCCTTGAACATATGCAGCAATGCCTTCTTCGGATCTTCTGTATAATGCCTCAAAAGGAGAAGATAGATGAAAGCATCCTCTACAATATCCATCAATGGGTTCTCCTTCATATCATAGTTATAGTTGAAATCCTTAGCAAGAGAGTAGAATACCTGCCCTACATCGGTGAATTCTCCCTGATGCCCTATTATCTGCTTGTTCTTCCCGCTCTTTGTCCAGTCTATAGCTATCTTCCCAGAGCTTATGTGCAGGTATCTTGCATAAAGGTTTGACGCCGCGATAAGGCCCTTCTTCGGAAGGATGATATCTCTATTATCATTAGTAGAAAGCTTTTCCTGAACAGCCTGCTTGTATAATTCCTTCAATCTCTGCTCTTTAGCTATAGTAGGTATCATGTTAGGCATATATTTTATCATCCTCATGGTCTCTCCAAAAAGGCTGACAATGTCCTCAAGGTTCTCTTTCAATATGCCCCCATAGCTCATATTGTTCTTTATCACAGCAGCCCGGAGGATCTTTGCAAGAGACATAGCATCATGCCTGTCCCAATCTGCAGTGTTCTGGTCGATGTATCTTGTGGCCTTGTATATATGCTCTATCTTTGGAAGGCCCTCTGTGTTTTTCCTCAAGAGACTTATACCCTCCCTCAATCTATCAAAAATATTATATACATAAGACCCAGTCTCCCATCCCTTGAAGTCCCAGACAGGCTGAAGGTTCTCCAGAGGCAGGTCTTCTGCCTCCTTCTCTCCAGTCACATTGAGTCCCTTGACATTTGCAAACAACCTTGCCTGGAGTTCAGGGTCATATTTGATATGTCCATAATCCTCCTGCCCGAATGATGAACCATTATTGTCAAAAGTGCCTTCGTCAACATCAAGGAGGCGCTGGGCTTCACGGCTCTGTGCGACCATCTCTGTAAGATCTATTGCATTGATCCCCTCTTTTGCTTCTGATGGGAGGGTTGCATCTTTCCTTCTCTTCCTAGCCTGGTAAAGCTCGTATAGGGTCTGCACCCATTGGGTTATCTCATTCTCATCAATATGAACATTAGGATTGGACAGGTTAGTGGCCCATATCTTGTCGCATACCTCTACCTCTTCGTTTATGTACCTCGCAGTCTTGGAGCTTGAGATCTCCTTATGGAACTCTCCGAGTATATGCTGATACTTTGACTTGATATGTACAAAATTTTCCTGGCCTTTCTGTTTCTTCTCCTCTTCGCTAAGCTTGAAGTACGCTTCAAACTCAGGGTCTTTCCTTATCTCGTTTGCAATTCCCCTCTTAAGCCCGTTCATGACTGTCTCGTTCTTGCTTGATGCAGTGACATCCTGGTCTGTCAAATATAATGCTATTAGGACCTCAAGAGAAGATTGCGGCTTCTCAGGCAGCTTTACCCCCCCTTCTGGATTATCTTCCCACCATTCCTTGATCAGCTG
>CAYNQH010000195.1:0-2981 GCA_964399255.1 uncultured Methanosarcinales archaeon
AAAATCTTAAATAAGACCTTAATTTTGTTTTTTTAAGGGGGTAGAAGCCTTATGCAGGTGAAAATACAACTTATAACAGAAGATGCGATAATGCCTCAGTATGCACATGATACTGATGCAGGGATGGACATTTTTGCAGCAGAGTCTTTGATAATAAAGCCAAATCATAGAGCCTTGGTCTCTACCGGAATCTGCATGGCAATCCCCGAGGGTTATGTAGGCTTAGTCTGGGATAAGTCAGGCCTTGCAGTAAAAAACGGAGTAAAGACCATGGCCGGTGTTATTGACTCAGGATATAGGGGTGAGATCAAGATCTGCTTGATCAATCTAAGCTCAAAAGACCACCCCATCCAAAAAGGCACAAAGATCGCTCAGATGCTGATACAGAAGGTTGAACATCCAGAACTGGTCGAGGTCTACAAGATGGACAATACAGAAAGAGGCGAAGGAGGATTTGGTTCTACAGGACTAAAATAGCGGATTAAAGAGACTATATGATAACCAACAAGACAAAGAAAAACAAGATAGTATCTAAGGTTAAGCTCTGCAGGAGCTTGATATCTAAAGGCCTTGGACTCATGTTCCGCTTTGACCTAAGGGATAAAGGCCTGGTATTCGTGTTTGATTCAGAGAAAAGAAGACAGCTGCATATGTTCTTTGTTTTCATGCCTATCGATGTCATCTTCCTTGATAGGAAAAAGAAGATTGTTGAGATCAAGGAAGACTTCTTCCCGTTCCATATTTATTCTCCAAAGCAGAAGGCGCAGTATATAATAGAGCTTCCCTGGATGACTGTTAGGGAGAAGAAGATCAAGATAGGTGATGTTATAAGTTGGGAGGCATAATATTTATAAATTATCTGAAATTCCAGAGTTTGAAATACATAGAATATGCTTATCGGGGCTGTAGTATAACCTGGCTAGAATAGGTGGCTCCAGTCAATGGAGCGCGGAGCTGAAAAGCTATGACAGACTATTTGGTATGAACGCACTTGCGTTGAGAGATACCACCTGACCTGGGTTCGAACTCGCTCAAGGGTTTCCTGAGCACGAAATTCCCAGCAGCCCCATTTTTTTCAATTCAAGATGAACAACACAATAGTATTCTTAAGGCACGCAGAGACAAAGAAAGATCCAAATATCCAGGTCAGCAAGTGGGTCCTTACAAGAGAAGGCGAGAAGGAGTCGGAAGACCTTGCAAGGAAAGGCTTCTTCGATGATGTTGATGTGATAATCTGCTCTGCAGAGCATAAGGCCTATCAGACAGCAAGCCCTATAGCGAAGAAACTTAGAAAGACGATCATAAAAGAGAAAGAGCTGAATGAGCTTGACAGAGATAAAGGCAAGGTCTTGCCAAAGGAAGAATACGATAAGGTAAAAACGAAGATCTTAGAGGACCTTGATTACGCTTCACACGGATGGGAGACCTCAAGGCATGCGCTGAATAGGTTCAGGCAGGCTGTTGAAAAGATAGATAATAAATATTCATACAAGAAGATCCTGATAGTCTCTCACGGCACGGTGATGAGCCTGTACTTCGCCTATCTTAAAGGTGACCTGAAGAACCTGCTGCAGAGATGGAAAAGCCTGAGATTCTGCGCCTGGGGGATTGTGAAGGAAGGGAAAGTGATAAAAGACATAATATAATCATATGATCAATTAATAAAACCAGGCACAATATCTATCCTTATCTCTACTTATTTCTAGGATTCTTCCTGAGCTTTATCCTGCTCCTTTTCCTGATATCTTGATAGTTTTGAGCGATCATCCTTACAAGTGCATAGCTCAAAGAAGAGACAGTTGTTGCCAGGATAAGGTTGCCTACAAGGAATTTTCTTGTAAAGATGAAGGCCTTATGGAAAAATGTGATATTATATTCTATGATAGGAAGATCCTTGAATATGAACTGGCCGATCTTATAGCTTGTAGGATATATGAATGCAGCAGTTGCAGGATTCCATAATAGCATAGAGCCGAAAAGGCTGATCTTGTTTATCTGCGGGAAGATAAGCGTTATAAGTATACCTATGAATATGTTGAATCCGGGAGTAGGAAGTATCGATATAAATGTGCCGACAGCGAAGCCTAGAGCTATAGAATGAGGTGACTTTTTTATCTTTATGACCTCTCTGAAATGCTTCTTAGTCTGTTTGATTAGCTTTTTGAGCATTTTAAACCCCCTGCAAGACATCCACTATTTTTTATTGCATATTGGAAGAATATAAATGTTGCCTTTGCGTTTATAGGCATTGATCAGTCCTAGATTGATAGTAACCTTTAAATAAAGAGGATGATAGGATCCATAAAAAAAGATGGAGAGGCAATATCTCGAGTCTATAGCTACCCTTGTAGGATGTATAATAGGGGCAGGCATACTGGGCATACCTTATGTACTCCATAAGGCAGGGTTCTTGACAGGAGCTATAAGTATAGTCCTTATAGGCCTGCTTATGCTATGCCTTCATCTTATGCTTGGAGAGATAACCCTTAGGACTAAAGGCAGGCATCAGCTTACAGGCTATGCTGAGATATATCTTGGGAAGATAGGCAAGCAGGTCATGATGGTCTCTATGCTAATAGGCATATATAGTGCGCTCATAGCCTATACTCTTGGTGAAGGTGCAGCACTCAGCGCAATCTTTGGAGGATCAGAGAAGATATTCAGCCTGATCTTCTTCGCATTCGTATCTTCTATCATATTCATAGGCCTTAACGCGATAGAAAGGTCGGAAATGCTAATCACAGGCTTGCTCATAGCTGTTGTTGCAATAATCTCATTTCTTCTCCTTCCAAGCATTAAGCTGGCCAATATCTTGGTATTCAGTCCAACAAGGCTGATAGTGCCTTATGGGGTGGTTCTTTTCGCATATCTTGGAACTGCGGCAGTGCCTGAGATGAGAGAGATCCTTATGAAAAGAGAAAGCCATATGAAGAAGGCCATAATAATAGGGACTTTGATCCCCCTGATAATATACCTCGTTT
>CAYNQH010000196.1:0-2977 GCA_964399255.1 uncultured Methanosarcinales archaeon
CATGTATAGTGAGTATACCCAAGTCAGGATAGAAGAGGCTGAGCTTAATGGAGAAAAAGCAATGCTTGAGATGATGATCGAGCGTAACATGGACAGGCTTAGGCTGCTCCCCCCAGAGCAGATAGGAACTACAAAAGGGAAGACCATTGACGACTATCTATCACCAACATCAGAATTAAGATCAATAAATGATTTTATTGCAGACCCAAAAAGCCTAAATGAAGAGATGGCTGAGATAAGGAACACAAATGAATATCTTAGATGGGTAAAGATTCCTGAGCTGACAAAAACAAGGGACGAGCTCGCCGACCAGGTGGATAAGCTGGTAACAAAAGATCCCCTTACAAAGCTGGATAACAGGGAGGAATTCTATCTTAAAGCAGCACAGGCCATAGAAAAATCAAGAAGGCTTGAAGAAAACCCGAAAAGGGCAGGGCAGAACAGGGTAGCGATAATATTCCTCGATATAGATAATTTCAAGGATTACAACGACAGCTTCGGCCATCAGCAGGGAGACAGGGCTATAAGAGCTCTCGCACAGAAGCTAAAAGGATCTGTAAGGACTGGAGATGAGGTAGGGATAGGCATCACCGGCTACCAGGCAGCAAGATACGGCGGCGAAGAGTTCGGAATAATACTCCCAGATATCAATGGTGAGGATGTAGCGAAAATAGGGGAAAGGATAAAAGACAGCATCAAGAATATGATTGTAGAAGTCCCCCCTGAGGAGATTGAATGGCTTCAGCATGAGGGCCAGCAGGTCATCATGCAGGACAATGGGTCAGGATACTTCAATAAAAGAGGTCGCGACAGAAGGTACATAACCGTAAGCATAGGTGTAGCAGTCTACGACCCTAAAGATGATAGTATAAGGGATGACAGCAAGAAGCTGACCCCTGAAGCGATGGCCAAGATACTCATAAAACATTCAGACATAGCTATGTATTATGTAAAGAACAACGGCAAGGACGGGGTCAAGATCTACGATGAAGATGTGCAAAGATGGGCATCAAAAGTAAGGTACACCAGCGATAAGCAGAGCCAATAGTAATTCTTAGCAAAAAATTTTATAAATCCCTGACAATTCTATATCCCTATGGAGACGGAAGATCATAGATCAGAAGAGATAGGGGAGGAAAAAGCTATAGCTCTCCTGAAAAGATACTCTCATGATGAAAGAGAGTTTAGGATAGTTCTTGCGCATGCGAAGAAGGTAGAAGAGATAGCATTGCGCATAGCATCAAGGATCAAAGGTATTGATATGAGTTTTCTTAAGGATGCAGCATTACTGCATGACATAGGAAGGTTCGACTGCCCTCCGAAGACACCCGAGAGCGTCAAGCATGGGATAAGAGGAGGGGAGATCATGAGAAAAGAAGGTTTTGAAAGGATCGCATCAGTATGCGAGAACCATCTAGGAGCAGGAATAAGCAAGGAAGATGTAATTGAGCAAGGTCTGCCTCTCCCGAAGAAAGACTATATCCCACTTACGGTAGAGGAAAAGATAATCACCTACGCAGACCTTCTCACCGCAGGAGATAAGGAGATAACCATCGAACAGGCCAAAGACAGGTTCATGAAAGAGATAGGGAAGAAAGAGGTTAGGAAGATAGAGATTCTTGAAAAAGAGATAGAAGACATGCAATCTTGAAGTATAGAAGGACTATTGCTTCCTGTCAAGGAAAAATATTATGAACAATGTTGCTGCGACAAGCGCGATTATGCCTATGGCTATCTCTCCTTCTGAAGGGATGTCCCTTACAAAATTGCCTATAACCTTATTCTTGACAGCAAAATCCACCTTAAGGAGCTTCTTATACCTTATAGTATCCTCCCTTAGGAGATAGACTGTCTTGACAAGGTTCGCCTTAGGACCATCCTTGCCTATTATAAGATATGTGCCTGGCTGAGCCCCTATAAGGACCTGGCCTTCATCATCAGTAAGCTTAGTGATGACAGGCTCGCATCCCTCCATGATCTCGTCATCATTCCATGACCTGAAAGATGCAGCGCAGCTCCCTTTAGAATAATCATAAAGGCTTATAGGCGCCTGTGCAAGAGGTATCTTCTCTACATTCTTGACTGTCCTGAAGATCTCTTCAGCAGTTACATGGACAGCTGCGCTGCAGCCGGCATATTCTCCTCTGCCTGCAACATCAGGGCAGTCATCCTGTGCATCAGCAACAGAATCTCCATCATTATCAGGGTCGAAGCAGCCGTCTTCATCACTGAACCCGTCAAAATCCTCTGCCTCATTAGGGCACTGATCCTTGCTGTCTGATATGCCATCAGCATCATTATCATATTCTGGGCAGCCGTCTATATCTGCAAAGCCATCAAGATCCTCAGCCTCATCAGGGCACCTGTCAACAGCATCCTCTATGCCATCACCGTCGCTGTCAGCTGTAGGACAGCCTTGATAATCACCAGGCACAACAGGGCCGTTATACTCCTTATCCAGGAACCCAAACTTATCTGCATCAATCACATACTTGACAGTAAGCTTAGGATACCTGCCGAACTCTGAATCCTGGCCTTCAAGACCAGTTATAAGATACCAGTTAACGCCTCTTAAGAATCCTATAGCAAACCATCCAAGAGAGGACTGGCTTTCCATATCAATCATCGCTGCATGGTTCAATAAGACCTGCTTCCAGACATTAGAGCTATATCTCGGGACATAATCTTCAGGAGCATAAAGCCTGCCATCACCCATATCATTCCAGATCACAAGAGCATACTGTTCAGTGTCATATATGCTTGGCCTGCTGTCGATAGATACAAGCCTGTAATAGTTATTCCCGAAAGAATAGAACGTGTTGAACTCCAGTTTAGCCTCGATTATGGAAGCATTAACCGGGAGCTGCGAGACATCCCATTCTGCATAGCCTCTGAATTCAGAAGCTCCGCCAGGAACATAATCTCCATAGCTTATATATCTGAAAATTATGACTTTGATAGTTTGCTTTCGCGAAAA
>CAYNQH010000197.1:0-2976 GCA_964399255.1 uncultured Methanosarcinales archaeon
AGAGTCTGACCCTAAGACTGTAAGTATCAGCGCTCTTGGAAGCGAGACTTTAGAGTTCAGGATGGAGAAGACAAAACCTCAGACAGCACCATGGTACTGCCAGCATGTAAATGATGTAACACCTGTTAAGAAGACAAACTGCAAATATGATTATTATCAGGATGTCAGGAAGAAAAGGATCATAACTAAGTATAGGGAAGAGACAGTCACACAGCCTGTTGAGAAGACAAGGACTATCATAGTAAATGAGACTATCAAATATTACAAGAATGAGACTATGACTGTAAATATAAACAAGTTCTTCGGCTATGAGCAGCCTTTCAACCTAGGATATTAATCTTTTATCTGCTTTTTTTAACGTCTATCCTTTTACAATAATTCTTTATCTTGCACCTGCTGCACCAGGGGCTTATCGGGACGCATATGTTCTGGCCCCATGCCACTAACAGGTCATTATAGATTATCCAGTATCTTTGAGGCAGCTTATCCCTTAGTGCGAACTCTGTCCCATAAGGATCTTTGGTCTTTACATATCCAAGCCTATTGCTTATCCTATGCACATGGGTATCGACGCATATGCCTGGCTTTCCGTAGCCTAATGTAACTACAAGGTTAGCGGTCTTCCTTCCGACACCATGAAGCTTCAGAAGCTCGTCAATCTCGTCTGGGACCCTGCCTCCATATTGTTTAATCAAGGTATCTGATATATCTTTTATCCTTGCTGCCTTAGTCTTATAGAATCCTACAGGGTATATGGCCTGTTCTATCTGCCTTAAAGTTAGCTTGACCATCCTATAGGGAGTGTCAGCCAGCTTCCTCAGCCTTGCAAAAGCTGATGCAGTAGTAGCATCCTTAGTCCTTAAGCTAAGAAGGCAGGATATAAGGACATGATAAGCATCTTTCCTCCAGGATACCTCCGTGACTATAGGTATATTGAATTTCTTCGCTTCTTTATTGAGGATCGAGATGACTTCACCTATATTATCATTGTCCATCTTAGAAAATTAATTAGAGAAGTATTTATATCTTCTTAAAAATAGAGGCCCATTTTAAAAAAATAGTATAAAAGAGATACCTATATATTTTCAAGAATTATTTTTCAAGACTTAAAATTGCCGATTATAGTAAGTATTATAAATTTAGAAGTTTTAATTATCCTTGCCCTGCTCCTTAAGCTCTTCGAGTTTCCTTCGGGACACAATGAACTGGAGCGAGTAAGCAGGGCAATTCTTTATTATGAAATTTTTATGGTTATTAACAGTCAAGCTGCTATCCCTATCAGGACAACCCCTAAGATTATAAATCCCATCCCTGCCCATTTATAGACATTCATCTTCTCCTTGAGATACTTCATAGACAGAAATATGACCCATACATAGCTCATCGAGGTTATAGGATACAGGATTGAAAGGTCTCCATACTTAAGACCGGTAATAAAGAACAATGAAGAGAGCATGTAAAGGGATATGCCCAGGATAAGCCGAGGGTTCAATATCCAGTGAAGAGGGTTCCTTGAGACCTTAAAAGATCCTTTCTTAAGATAGAAAGACCCTGCTGCCCCGAACATGGTCCCGAATATAACCAGGAATATTGTCCATATAGGTGTCATTTTCTGCTTCCTTTCCCTATAAGGGATATACCTCCAAGGATAGATATCACTCCAAATATCTTAAGAAAGCCCAGAGCCTCATTGAAAAAGAATAAAGATATCAGGGATACCCAGATGAAACTTGTCGCGATGATAGGATAAAGGACTGAAAGGTCGCCGTACTTAAGCGCTATAACAAATAGGACTGCAGCAAGAGCATATAAGACGAACCCTAATATAAGAGCATAGTTGGTGATAAGGCTAAGAATGCTGAACTCAAGGTTCTTTGTTGATATCTTCCAGAAAAGCTGGCCTGTAGCTGTCAAGAAAGTGCATAGGACCATCAACAATATAGACCACCATTTTGTTCTCATATTATACCTTCTTTGGCTAAATCCAAAATAATTTTTATGCCAGCCTGCTGGGCTGATCTATATGAACATTTTTGAACAGTTATAAACAGTTCTGAACATCCCTATTTAAGCAGGTTCTCTACCATCGCAGCGAAAGCAGGTCTCGCCACCAATACACCGAAAGAAACTCCTACTATTGTGGTGAAAGCAAACCCTTTGAGAAGGCCTGCACCTGCAGAGAGCAGAGGGAGCATAGCCACTACAGTCGTGAAATATGCTGCAACTATAATGAAGAAAGCCTTCTTGAACCTTTCTCTCCAGTTAAGGCCTTTAGACTGCCCTTTTATTACCTCATCTGCTATGACTATCTGATCGTCAACGCCTGTTCCTATAGCTACAAGGATACCTGCTATTGCAGCAAGGTCAAGGTTCCATCCGACAAGAGCTGCAAACCCTAACAATAGGGTCAGCTCTGACAGCATTGTGATGACGACAGGTATCGCTATATGCAGCTTCCTGAACCTTATGAATATCACTACTGCGACGCCTAATATGGATGCGAATGCTATCATTATCGCGTTATTCACAAACTCTTCTCCGAGCACAGGGGATAGGGTGTCTATCTTTACTATCTCAAGCTTTACAGGCAGGCTTCCTGTTATGAGTATGGTCTGCAGCTTCTTCATGTTCTGCAATGCATCAAAAGATGCTGCCTGCCTTGAGCTGCCCTGGCCTCCGCCGGAGATAGCTATATCTGTAACAGCCCTTCCTTTAAGGTCAGAGCCTATATTGAGAGAGTCAACGTTCTCGTCATCAAGTATGAGATCAAGCTGCTGGCTCAGGTATTTCTGTCCATTATCTTCAACTATGACCTCAAGTCCATTAGTGACATCAGCCTGCCTTTGGGCAGCTTCTGGAGTGAGAGAGATAGAGAACATGAACCTGCAATACCATAGGTTATCTGCGCCTGTGCTGCATCCGCCAGACCTGACATCTATCCCTGAGCAGTCTGCACTCCTGCAAACATAGGTTATG
>CAYNQH010000198.1:0-2966 GCA_964399255.1 uncultured Methanosarcinales archaeon
CGTCGCCTGGTCGTCGAGGCTCGGCTCGGGCACGCTCGGATCCCATACCCAGGTATTGCCTCGAAATGATCAGCTTTCTTGAGATTCATCCCTTTATCCTTTGCGCTCTTCACGATTGATTCTGCAAGAGGATGTTCAGAGCCTTGCTCTATGCTGGCAGCCTTCTGCAATATGCTCTCCGGAGAATGCTTTCCAAATGGTATTACATCTGTGACTTCCGGCCGGCCGTTTGTTATCGTGCCTGTCTTGTCAAATATCACGCATCTTACCTTATGCGCAGTCTCCAAGGCATCTCCCCCTTTTATCAGTATGCCATTCTGTGCGACCTTGCCTGTCCCTACCATTATCGCAGTAGGGGTTGCAAGCCCTAATGCGCAGGGGCAGGCTATCACAAGCACAGCTACTGATGCGATAAGAGCAAAAGAAAGCTCTCTTCCTAATATGAAGTACCATACCACAAAAGTCATCAATGAGACAAGCAGAACAAAAGGGACAAAATAGGCAGATATCATATCTGCAAATCTCTGTATAGGTGCCTTCTTGCCCTGAGCATCCTCTATCAATCTTATTATCTGAGATAATGTCGTGTTCTCTCCCACTTTGGTTGCCTTGAACCTGAAAGAGCCTGTCTTGTTCAGGGTTGCACCTATAACATCATCCCCTACTTTCTTGTCTATAGGTATGCTCTCTCCGGTTATCATGCTCTCATCGACAGCAGAATGCCCTTCTATTATCTTTCCGTCGACAGGCACTTTTTCACCTGGCTTGACTATGATCATATCTCCCCGGACCACATCATCTACAGGGATCTTCAACTCTTTCCTGCCTCTCAGCACAGTAGCTATCTTAGGAGAAAGGTTCATCAGCTTGCTTATCGCTTCAGAGGTCTTTCCTTTAGCGACCGCTTCAAGATACTTCCCCATGACTACAAGAGTTATAAGTATTGCGGCAGCCTCAAAGTACTGTCCCATCTCTGGAGCGAAAAGAACAACATAAAGGCTGTAGAAATATGCAGCGCTTGTACCTATCGCTATAAGCGTATCCATATTAGCGCTCTTATTCTTCAGAGCTGCCCACATCCCCTTATAGAACTGCGCTCCTACTATGAACTGGACCGGCGTGGCAAGGGCCCATAGGATATACCGGTCATAGGGTATCATTATCTTCAGCCACATGAAGACCATGCCTATGACAAAAGCAGGGATGGCAAAAATAAGGCTGAATAAGAAAAGGTTTCTTATCTTTGTTACCTCTTCTTTCCTTCTTTCGGCCTCTTTCTTTGCATCAGTCTCCCCTGTGATGAGCTTTGCACCATAGCCTTTCTTTGATATTATGCCTGCGAGATCCTTCTCGTTTGTCTTGGATTCGTCAAAATTGACTGTGGCTTTCTCAGTGGTAAGATTAACTACAGCATCCTTTACTCCATCGGTCTTTTTCAAGGCTCTTTCTACAACAGCCACACAGCTCTGGCAGTGCATGCCTTTTATCTGGAAATCTGCTTTTTTCATTTTTTCCTGATTACCTTCTCATCCTCCTTTACCTAATCTTCGGCTCTTTTGAGTTATGGTTATCTAGCTCCGCCGCAGCCGCAGCCTCCGCCGCTTCCGCCGCAGGAACCTGAAGGCTGCAGGGGGACAGCATCAAGCTCTTGCTGTATCTGGGCAGTATTGCCAAGGTCAACATCCGCTTTTACGATGAACGTGCCCTGTATCATACCCATCCAGCAGCTCCATGGGATGATGCCCTCTTCTGTCGGTGTGAACTCTATAGTCTGCTCTCCTGGTTTTATGTCAAACTTCAAACCTAGCTTTGGCACCTGGATTGCATTATTGCATCCGTTGAGCTCTTTGCCGTTTATTATCCACTTGACCGGAACTCCCTTCTTGAGCACGAACTTATCAGGTTCCCAGCCGTTTCTTGTCACATCCATCCTTATCTCCTGATAGCCTGAGTTAAGCGTCATCTGGGCATTCTGGCTCCCTGCTGCAACAGTCCTCCCTGATGCAGCTGATGCAAGGAGAGTGTTCGTATCAAGACCAGTTCCTGTAAGGGCCAGACCTCTATTGACCATTATCAAGCCTAATATTATGACTATAACTCCTGAAGCTTTAAGTATTTTATGGGTCGCTTTCTTTGAAAGGAAGCCTGTCAGGAATCCGAAACCCAGCATGACTGGCAGGGTGCCTAAGGCAAAGATGAAAAGCAGCTTTGCCCCTTCTATCATGCTTCCTGTGCCTGCTGCCATGACATATATCGCCTGAAGAGGCCCGCAAGCAAGCATAAGACCGTTGAGCAGGCCTATGATCAAAGGGCTTGAATGCTTCTGAGATTCTTTCCCTACAAACCTTGATATGAACCTCGGTGTGGTGAACTGGATATTCCTAAGGAAGGGTATTATATTCAGCATCTTAAGACCAAACAGGATCAGGAAGAGGCCCGCAAGAACTCCTGCAACACCCCTCATCATAGGCGTGAATATTATTATAGATCCGAGCAGGCCAAAAGCCGCACCTATTACTGTGTAAGAAATAACCTTACCTGTCCCATACATCAGATGCGAGATATGCGATTTTCTCCCTTCCTGAGCATCCTTTGCAGTATAACCTACAACAAAGCCCCCGCACATGCTTACGCAGTGGAAACCTGTAAGAAGACCTACAACAAACAGCAGGCCGTAGCCCATGTTCTGGCTTATCTCTGGAATTGATATCCCTTCAAAGAAGGTGAAAATGAAGTATGCTACAACTAAGATGCCTGCAACACCTATAATCCATCCTATCATATCACTATTTTTCTTTTCATGGTTTTCATCAAGGATGAAGCATTTATAGCCTTTCTCCTCAATCTTATCAAGGATAGTGTCAATATCTGTCTTATGCTTATCAAAAGAAACATAGCCTTTCTCAGTCGAATAATCAAAGGTTATTTTCTCAACCCCTTCAACCTTAAAGGCCTGCCTTTTTATT
>CAYNQH010000199.1:0-2964 GCA_964399255.1 uncultured Methanosarcinales archaeon
ATCATAACAGCTGAGTGCTTCACGTCCTTCTTGAGATCTTTGCTTATCTCAGGGAGGAGCTCGTCTGCAAGAGAGCCATAGTTGATTATGCCTCTGGCTAAGGCTTCCTGTACAAAGGGCTGCCTCTCGATCTTATCCTCTACTAGATGGGTTATGGTGACCATATTCCTGAACCTCTGCTCAACTTTTGTCCTGCTGTTTTGATTTTTTGTTTCCTCCGGAGCTTTTCTCGGAAAATTTACGGAGAAAAACCCTATTTTGTTAAAATAATAACATCATGTTATTATAATAGATTTAACTATTTAAATTTTGTTGTTATCGGGAGGATATTTGCCTGGAGGATATTGGCCTGGAGATATTAGACTTAGGGTCTGATTTATAGTTGGCAGGAACTTTTTGGAGATAAGAACATGAAGAAGATACCAAGATGCATGAGCACACAGCACCCTGATAATGTCAATTCCCCTTTCTTTGCCGAGAGCAGTGAGCTTGGCGGAGAGGATGAGATCCAGGAGGCTTACTATACCTTCTCTCACCTTGGGTGCGATGAACAGATGTGGGACTGCGAGGGCAAAGAGGTAGACAATTTTGTAGTTAAGAAACTGCTCACAAAGTATGAATCATATTTCAGGGAGGTAAGGCTGGGCCAGGAGGTTTTCCTGACCCTAAGAGTGCCTAATCCTACGATAGAGAAGGCTGAGGCCAAGATCCTGCTCGAGACATTGGAGAGCATACCAAGATCTTTCGATGCTGCAAAGCTATTCTACAGGAATGATATCCCCCCTATATTCGAGGTGATACTGCCTATGACCACATCACATAAATGTCTTGATAGGATCTATAGGTATTATTCTGATTTTGTTGTAGGCAAGCAGGACAAGCCTTTCAGGGAAGGAGATGTAAATATATCTGACTGGATAGGTGAGTTCAAGCCGGATAATATAGATGTTATCCCTTTGTTTGAGGATATGCCAAGCATGCTTGCAGCAGGCGAGATAACAAAAGAGTATCTGAAAGACAAGAGGGTTGATCACCAGAGGGTCTTCATAGCCCGTTCAGACCCTGCTATGAACTATGGTCTGGTAAGCGCAGTGCTGCTGAACAAGATCGCGCTTCAGAGGCTGCAGAAGGTTTCGCAAGAGATTGGAGTAAAGATGTATCCTATAATAGGGGTTGGCTCTGCACCTTTCAGGGGGAACTTAAGGCCTCAGACAGTAGAGAGGGCGATGGAAGAGTATCCTAGCGTGCATACCTTCACAATCCAGTCAGCTTTCAAGTATGACAATCCGCCTAACGATGTTAGGGAAGCTGTTGAAAAGATAATCAGCAGAGAGCCTACTAGTGCGCAAGATATAGATGAAGAGAGATGCCTGGATATAATCAATAGATACTCAGATGAATACCGCAGGCAGGTCATGGAGATCGTGCCTGCTATAAAGAATGTGGTGAAATACATCCCAAGCAGGAGGAAGAGGAAGCTGCATATTGGCCTGTTCGGATACTCGAGGGATCTTGGAGGGGTCAGCCTGCCAAGGGTGATAACATTCACTGCAGCGCTCTATTCAATAGGGCTTCCTCCTGAAATTTTAGGGATGAATGCTTTGACTGATGAGGATGTGGATTTCATAAAAAGCGTTTATGTCAACTTCGAGAACGACCTAAGTGATGCACTGAGATATTTTAACCCTCCAAATTCCTTCCTTCCTAATCCTCTTGAAGCAAGAATCGATTCGCTTGGGATCCCTTTCAATGTTGATGAAGAGCATAAGGATATCACAGGCTATATTATACGATCATCAAAAGAGGGCAAGAATGGTGATTTGGGAGAGTATGTCCTAAGAGCTGCAAGCCTTAGGAGATTCATGGGATAGGACCATAACCAGGAGGGATAAAAATGAGAATAGAAGGAGCTATAACTGCAATTGTTACCCCATTCAGACAGGACCTAAGCTTTGATGAAGGGGCATTTAGGAACCTTATGCATCTGCAGCACAGGGGGGGAATAGATGGTATTGTCGTTCTTGGCACGACAGGAGAGAGTCCTACTGTGGACCATGCAGAGCATAGGTTAATAACTGAAGTAGCGATTGATGAGAGGGACAGCCTATCTCAAGAGGGTGGTAGAAGAATGGCCATATACGCTGGCACTGGGAGCAATTCTACTGCTGAAGCTGTTTCATTGACAGAGCACGCGGCAGAGCATGGCGCAGACGCTGCTTTGGTAGTCACTCCTTACTACAATAAGCCTACACCTGAAGGGATATACCATCATTTCAGGGCTGTGGCTGAAGTTGGACTCCCTATAATATTGTATAGTATCCAGGGAAGGACTGGTCTGAACATAGAACCTCCTACTATGCAGAGGCTTTTTGAGCTTGAGAATATAATATCAGTAAAGGAATCTTCGGGAAACATTTCTCAGATAGGGGATATGATATCTATCTGCCCTGAAGGCAAGACTGTGCTGTCAGGAGATGATGCCCTTGTGCTGCCTGTCATGGCCCTAGGGGGTTATGGTGGTGTGTCAGTGGTGGCTAATGCTTTCCCTGACCAGTTTGCAAGCCTGGTCCATATTGCGCAGGAAGGAAGGCTTGATGAGGCTAGGGAGATGCACTACTCGCTCTTGCCATTGATGAAGGCAGACTTTATAGAGACTAACCCTATCCCTATCAAGTTTATCCTATCCAGGATGGGGCTGATAGAAGAGGTGTATAGGCTGCCCCTCACATCTTTGTCTGAAGAGAGCAGGAAGAAGGTTCTGCATGTGCTTAAAGAGTCTCCTTACTTTCCTCCTAAGATTACTCCGACAGACTATTGATGCCTCGGGACTTGAGCTTGATATTTTTTCTTTTTTTATAATTGGAGATTATTCGTGATATTTCCGGAAACCTGAAGAAAAATTTAAATACGATGGATACATATATCTGCTTAATGGAAGAAGATTCTTTTACAGAAATTGTTGGT
>CAYNQH010000200.1:0-2939 GCA_964399255.1 uncultured Methanosarcinales archaeon
CAGTATCAGGATTCACTTCCCCCCCAAAGCAGGGTGTTAAGCCTGTATCAGAAGGCAAGCTGAAGACTTTAATACTCAAACTTAAGCAGAAGAGCCCATTCAAGGTGCATGAATCAAAAGAAGAAGGGATATCATTAGAGATTGAATGGGACATAGTAGACAAAAGATGGGGAGAAGTCCTGGGCAAGGCATGGAAGAGCATGAGGTACAAGGCATACATCTCTCTTGACGTCAAGACTAACACCCTCAGGTATCATGAGAAAGTCGTTGAGAAGGAAGTAACAAAAGGCCCTCTCAAAATGGAATATGGCTCAAACTATACATCCGGAATGCTTATCAACACAAGAGCAAAGTCGAGGCAGTACGGAATAAATGAGGATGGGAGCATAGGTGAAGTGTATAGATATGAATTCAGCCCTTCAGATATCAAGGGGGTTGTAAGGCAGCTGGCTAATGATCATGGCTGGACTTTCAAGCTAGTAATTCTCAAGACAAGCCTCACTAAATAAAACAGATAGGCATATTCTAAAATATGAAAATCCTTCGAAATTTTCGGGATTATTTTGCTTTTTCTAAGAGAAAAGTTATAAACCTAAAATTTCTATAGGATATGTGGCAAAACAAGAACAGCCAGACAAAAAACCAATAGAATATGTGCCTCTTTTCAAGTATGGGAAAAGGGTAAGAGAGACAAGAACAATGGCAGACCAACTAAATCAAGCAAGCAATGATGCGACCCACACAGTATATGTAGCTTTCGGCAACAGCAAAGGAGGAGGAGCATTGAATACTGCGCTTACCTATAAGATGAACCCTGACAAGAGCTATACCTTCATGTATGTGATCGAAGAGGCTATCAAGAAATCTATCAGCGTGCCTGGCAATGAAGGCAGGACAGCAATGTGCCTGAAGTCAGTTCTTGAAGAGGTAAAGAGCAATCCTAATGATCTTATGCTGAGGATAGAAGCTTATTGGTTGTATAATCCAGGTTTCTTCCAAGGTAGGGAGAAAGGCACGATATTATTCTCTTCAGACAAGGTAGACAAGCAGATGTTCACGCATAACGAGAGGAATCTTGAGATATTGGTGGACCAGTACGATGGATTTAAAGGGTCTTTCACAACAACCCAGCTCCCACCGCATCTTTAAGGTTGCATCCCTATAAGAAATTGCCTATGATCTCCTCAAACAAGAGACCTTTCCTCTTAGCAAGTTCTATAGAGACAACATAGTTGCTGCCTTCTGTGTCCTGCAAGTCTTCGACATTAACAAAGAACCATTCTGATTCCTTGCCTAGCTTGAACTTAACAGCCACCCAGGGCTCTGCTCCGAATATATTAGAGAACCTGATAAGGTTCTGTATCTGTTCGTTGCTTATGTACTGCCTTGAGAATGCTGTAGTCTTGCATTCTATCGCCAGCTTCCTGGACAGGTTGCCCACAAGAAGATCAGGCACAGGATACTTTATCGCACCGGAAGCAGGAGCCCTCATGGCGATCCACTCTCCGGTCTTCCAGAACCTATGGAGAAGCTCGCGTTCAGCGTTTATACCCTTGGATTTCATCGACATGATACTGTCTGAGATCTTGAGGTTTATATAGTTAATGGGCAGATGTCCAGTGGGCATCAAAAAAATATGTGGCAAGGAGAAAAATCTAGGGCTTTATCTTCATAAAATCTTCTGCGCAGATTATCTTATCGAATATGTCCCTCGCATCTTCTTCAATCTGCTGGGAGTTCTTGAACCTCTGGGAGAAATGTGTAAGAACAAGCTGTTTCACACCTGCCTGGTTGGCGATCCATGCCGCTTCTCTTGCAGTAAGATGCTTATAGGCCCTTGCTTTCTCTTCCATATCTGTAGTGTATGTCGCCTCTATTATCAGCACATCAGCCATCTCTGCCAGCTCGATCGCATTGTTGCAAGGCCTTGTATCCGGGACATAGGTTATCTTCTTGCCCTCAACAATATATGTAGCATCATCTACATCTATCTTTTTGCCTTTATACTCTATAGGTTGGCCTTTCTGCAGCTTTTTCAGGTGAGGCCCATCCTTGACACCTATCTTATTAAGATAATCTGTGTTTATCCTTCTCCTGTCTTTCTCTATGAAACTATAGCCTAAGGTCTTAGTGCCATGCTTCATATAGGCGCATTCAAGCGCGAAATCATCATCCTCAAAGAATCTCTGGATCCCTTCTGGGTCAAGGTCATGCACTCTTAGCTTTACCTTTGCTTCTGTAACAAAGACTTTCTGGAGCAGCTCCATCTTCTCCTTAGTCCCTTGAGGGCCGTATATATCTACTGTAGGAGGCTCTTCATTGTTCGCGATTGTCTGAAGCAGCCCAGGTATCCCTGCAACATGGTCTCCATGCCAATGCGTTATGAGTATCTTTGTCACCTTAGTCCTCTTTATGCCTGTGATATTCATCTGACGCTGTGTGCCTTCACCGCAATCAAACAGTATTCCCTCGGTCTGGAAGCTAAGGAAAAAGCTTGAGACATTCCTTTCCTTTGTAGGCACCATGCATGACGTGCCTAACATTGTTATTTGCATAGTGCCAAAGTTGTGGAGATTGTTTATAATCTTTTCCTGCAAAGTTATTAATTTCAATATAGAAAATATATTAATATACCATCAGATTTAAAAACAGGCCTCTTTTCCTTAGATGCTATGAAAACAGGAGTAAAAGCTTATTTCATGGAATCAGAAGTCGTCACTGAAGACAGCGATGAAGCTCGTGAACTATACAACCAGAGCAGGTTCGGAAAGATAGAAGGGCAGAAGGTCCACCTCTCGCTTCTTGAAGCATTATACCTAATTGAGAAGGGCAAGCTTGTAATCGTCGAAGGCAAGACCAAAGAGATGGCTGAAGAGAAGTTCCTGAAGAAAGCAAAGAAGCTTGAGCCTAACTTCTGGGTAAGGTACTGCGTCTTCAGA
>CAYNQH010000201.1:0-2930 GCA_964399255.1 uncultured Methanosarcinales archaeon
AAGGCATTGATAATGTCATAGGTGGAAGTTCTGTAATGGTGACTCCGGAGAGGCAGTATACTCTTGATGATGAAGGCGATTTCCTCTTAAAAGCAGAAGTCTCTCTTGGGACTTATCTCAGACAGGAGTACAGCATGAACAATAATGCTAAGACTGCAGTTTTCTCTGTATCAAGGCAGGTAAGGTGCGGTGACAAGCATTGTGATTCAGGAGAGACAAGAGATAACTGCTGCTGGGATTGCGGATGCCAGGAGAATTTCAGGTGCAGCGGAAATAAGTGTGTTGAGATACCTAAGCCTCCTCCAGACCTATGCCAGACTGATGCTGATTGTGAAGATAGGAATCCATGCACCATAAACCTATGTGCAGGAAGCCCGAGGAAATGCATGTCTAATCTCGAGACCTATTGTGTGATGGGTGATGGATGCTGCCCTAAGATCTGCGACTATAGGAGCGACAGCGACTGCGAGAAGCCAACTGTCTGCGGGAACGGCGTCTGCGAGAACCTTGATGAGAATGCCCAGACATGCTGCCAGGATTGCGGATGTCCTGAAGGTTATGATTGCAGAAGCGGAGTATGCATCGCAACGAGCACAGTATCTTTAGGTGCTTCACCGCCAGGATCAGGCCAAGGGGCTGCACCTACTGTCCAGAGGCCTTTTGGTTTCACGCAGGATATTATATCTTCTTTTATAGGTTCAGATTATTTTAAGCCTTTCGCGATAGTATCCCTCATTGTAGGTCTTGGAGTGGCCCTGGCTATCTTCATAGTTAGGCGGCCCAAAACTATAGGACAGTTACTTTCTGAGCAGGACCAGAAGATGATGGAATACATAGCAAGCCTGAGAGAAAGAGGATATGATGATAACCAGATAAAGGATTACCTGAATTATTATAAATATTCACCAGAGCAGATAAAGAAATTCATGAAATGAGGCTACTTCTTTGTAGGTTTAATATTTACATCCTTGGTGAATCATTTTTTCTATTTTCAAGAGAATTATTTACAATAATGAAAAGATATTTAAATAACCTCTTTCTATGTTAATCTGATGAAAAGAGGCAGGCCGATAAAAAGCCAGATAAGGCAGAATATCATCGAGATCCTTTATTTTCTGAAAGAAGGCTATGCCTATCAGCTCTATAAGATATACAGAGATATCTTCCCTAAGGTGACTATGCGTTCTATATATTATCATCTAAACAAAGGCAAATCCCTTGGGGAATTTGAAGTCAGCAAGGTAGAGAAAGAGAAAGGAGAATATAGCTGGGGCGGTGAGGCAGAGAAGATATACTATAAGCTAGGCTCTAAGGCTAAGCCCACTATGATCAAAGATGTCAAGGATTATCTTGACAGCATGAAAGAGAAAGGCATAAAGTAAGGATGGCAGAACTGACCGAATATATAAAAAGAGGATTAGAGAACAACATCTCTCTTCAGGATATAGTCAAGAGGCTCAAGCAGTCAGGATTCTCTGCCGGTGTCATAAATGCAGCACTAGACAACATAAGCCTTGAGAGGAAGAACAAGGAGCTTGAGTCTTATATAACCAAGCTGACTTTTGATGAACTAGGGAAGAACACGATAGATGATAGGATAGATAAGGAACTCAGGCAGAAGAGCACATCCAGATTTGCCATGATAAACATGCTGATAATAGCCTTGGTACTATCAGGTTTTGTACTAATAAAGCTTGCAGATAGCCCGATGGCTTTTGCTGTAAAAGATATTATAACAGACAGCCTGAAAGGCGGTGCAGATAAGGTAGGAGGTTATATACAGGATATTTCAGAAACTGACAGCAGCCAATGTGATGAATTAAGCCTTGCAATAGTTACACTGAAAGGCAAGCTCCAGCTCTGCTATTTTGATTCCGAAAAGCAGAACCTGCAGGTTATGCTATTCAATAACGGAGAAAAAGAAGTATCCTCATTGAACATACTTGTAGGGGGCAGCTATAACCTGATGAAGATAATAGAGAATGAGAAGATCAGCCCTGGAAAGGTCATGGCTAGGCTTTATGATTATGATTTTGACAGCTATGGGGAGATATATAATGTGGATATAGTGCCTTCTCTCAATACAGGTGACGGCCTTGTCTACTGCAGGGAGCAGGGCATCGCGATCGAGAATATAGGAAGATGCTGATGCTTGATCCCTGCCTTGATACTGGCGAAAATCTGCTTATGCTCTTAAATGGTTTGAATCTTACATAAGATTTAAAAATAAAACCCTGCTCCAGAGGGTTATCAGGGATTAATCAGGGATATATTTAAAATCAGAGGGGAATAATAATGATCTGCTTTATTGCAATGATAGTGTTCGGGTTGCTTGGGATATTCAGCGCAACCCACCGAAAGATAGCTTTTGAGGCTTTTGACTGCGTTTTTAGGAGGGTAACCTTCAGGAAATGCACCTCAGCATTAGACCAGAGGCTTAAGAGCCAGATAATAGGACGGCTGATGAGACGAAGCCCTCATTTAGGAAGATGGACCTACAAGCATTTTGAGTTAATATCCTGGATGTTTACTATCCTTTTCATAGCCAGCCTGGGTTATACTATCTTCAGCCTATATAATGTATGGGCATATGGGAACTGCAACGGCCCTGACAGCAGCGCATTCTGCATCTTTGACCCTTTGATAACAGATGATACTCCTGTCACTCAGTGCACTGTTGATGGGCTGCCTCAAGACGATAAGGCGCTTAGATCCTTATCTATTGCTCAGGATGATCCTTCCATAGGGCCTTCAGACGCAAAAGTTGTGGTTATAGAAGCTGGCTGTTTTGAATGCCCCTATACAAAGAAAGCTCAGCCTTTCGTAAAAAAGCTTCTTCAAGATTATGAAGGAGAGATACTATTTGTATACAAGGATTTCCCTTTGATAAATATCCATGATAATGCTGCAAAGGTTGCGGAGGCTGCCCA
>CAYNQH010000202.1:0-2914 GCA_964399255.1 uncultured Methanosarcinales archaeon
ACCCTTCATTTGAGCCTACACCACCTTGTTTTTTAGTGGATGGTAAAAGTCCGGACTATAAAAACTCTTTTTTTGATGGATATAATGGAAGCTGTGATCCTCAGGATAGGTCATGTATTATGGACAGTTTTGTTTACTCAACCCTCAACAGGAAATAAATGGACAGAATTCAAGAAAAATTTAAATATTACCTTCACTTACCTATTGCTATGGCAAAAGAAATACAGAACGGTGGTTGTATTCCTTGTCTGTAAGCTTCTTTCTAGATTGATCAATGCCCAGAAACACATCCTGAAATTAGGGGCAGCCCTTTCTCAGATAGGTCCGAGGTGAGATCCTAAGTTCTATATTATAAGTCTAGACCAATGAGGATAATCAGATGATTAAGGAGGAAATAATATGAAAAATCACATGATAATAAAGATAGGATCGGCATGCCTTTTTGATGCAAATAAGGAGATCAACAGGGCCTTGCTGAAGAGGAAGGCTGCTGAGATAAAGGAAATTGAAGTTAAAAGAGGGATTAAGGCTACTCTTGTAGTGTCAGGAGCGATAGCCCTTGGCAAGCGAAGGTTCAATGATACAAGAGACAATGAAGAACTTAGCTCTGTTGAGCTACAGAGATACGCCTGCAACGGCCAGATCGAGCTTTTGAAGATCTACCAGCAGGCTTTTCGTGGTCTCTACGATGTCAGCCAGCTTCTTCCCACCTCGTATGAGTTCAGGATGAAAAAGCATAGGGAGAACATAAAGGCACGCATCTTAGATGACTGCGAGAATGGGATCATGACCTTGGTGAACTACAACGACGGCGTTGATTTTGAGCAGATAAGGAAAGATAATGATACCTTAGCAGCTAGATTGCTGAGCTATTGCGGCTCTGAACGCCTTATTGTATTAGGTAAGTATGGTGGATTCTGCGACAGCCAGGGCAATGTTGTAGAGCGGGTCTATAAGGTCACTAAATCTCATTATGCTATGTGCAACGGCAGGTCAGAGCATGGCAACGGAGGCTTCAAGTCAAAGCTTGATGCAGCCAAGATAGTGATCAGGTCAGGAGGGGAGATGATCGTGGGGAATGTTGAGAGCTCTATAGAAGACCTGATAGAAGGCAGCATTGTGAGGACTGTCTTCAGATGATTTTTTTATTTTTTAAATCTTTTATAGATATTCTTCCTGTGGCCTATCAAAACTATCTCTATAGCGTTCTTGTTGATGTCTGCAATCACCCTGTAGTCTCCTACTCTCAGCTTGTAGAAATCCTTGCCTTCCAATGATCTGAAGAAACGGAAAGGCTCCTCTTTGGAAGCGATGATCTTGCTGAATATCCTTTCCCTCAGCTGTTTAGGCAGCTTTTCCAGGAAGCTTATATCTTTTTCGTCAAATCTCAGTTCATGCATCAAAGACCAAGCCTTTTCCTAGCTTCGGCCTCGGTAACGAATTTCCCTTTCTTCATCCGCTGCCTGGCCTGCTCTATCGCTTCGAGAGTCTCTAGGCTTAGTTCTGGCTCTTTCTTGCATTTCCTGGCCACGAAGATTACTTTCTTTATGACCTCATCATAGCTCTCGTTCTTGTACTCCCTGAACCTATCGAGCTCGGTCTTCGTGTCTTCATGTATCTTTATTGTCGTGCTCATGGTATACTTGGGTATACTAAGGTATATTTAAACCTTTCTTTCCAGCCAGAGCCAAGAGCTCTTGATCAGTATGTAAAAAAATTCTTTATATATATTGCTGGAGAGAAATTGGAAGAATGGAAGAAATATCTTTCTGTTCATCAGATTATACAGCCAAATACCTGAAAATCTTCCGGGAATGATATAGAAAAGCATATAAAAACTATTTCAACAGAGGTATTATGCTGATAGACCTGATACGAGGAAAGCTTGAGATTAGCGACCAGAACCTAGACTATATCACCGATAATTTTAATGATGCAAATATATTCGCGCAGGCTATCTATGCTCATCTCTTGAGGAAAGATGATGTCCTGGACAAGCTTATAGACAATCGCCTTGAAGTTTATAGGAAAGAATACGAAGAACTCAATACCTTACAGAAAGAATACAATCAGAATAATGATGGCAAGTATGATGAGAATATACTTGACTTCTCCATAGGCCTGATCAATCTCATTGATGACCTGATGTATATGCAGGGTAGGGTATACCAGCGTTATTATGTTATCAGAGGCCCATTGTTCCCTTACAGTAAATGGTCTCCCTCTAGTAAGCAAGAAAAAGCAGAAATGAAAAACCAAAAAGAGAGGGTAAGAAAGGAGCTGTCAAAGAAAAAAAGCTCTTTGGAACAGGATTCCTAAATTTTCTAACCTTATTTTTTCTAACCTTATTATAAGGCATAAAATTTATATACCTTCAGCCATTATTCAAGATATGGCGTGGGGCGATAATATCAAGATGGACTTGTTTGGGGCTTTTTCTCATAAAGAAGGACCTTCTCTCCCCAGGAGCAGTTTTGCGGTGGATCAGTTCGCTAAGAGGCTAAGAGACCTCTCAAGCATACTTGCTGGAGACGAGCTTATAACCTACATCCTAAAGGAGAATAAGGCTCATGATATCGTGAGCTATGAGCATCTGCTCAGGGTAGGGGTCTATTTTGACTTTGTGACAACGATCTACTGCAACTCTATATCTTCTATACCTGAAAAGACATTGGAAATAGAGGGCTTTGTGCATGATGCTGGAAAGATGTATGTGCCGAATGATATACTAAGGAAGCCTACAAGGCTCACCAATGAAGAGTTTGAGATAATGAAATCCCATAACATGCTGTCAATAACCTTGCTCAAGCAGCTTGAGTCAAGATATCACGGGATCTGCGATATCTCCCTGCAGCATCATCCTTACCCCAGGACTGGAGAGGAAAGAAGAGATGATGAACGTAGAAGCCTGCTT
>CAYNQH010000203.1:0-2892 GCA_964399255.1 uncultured Methanosarcinales archaeon
GTACTCATGGATTGGCGGTTTGCTAAGTGTTTCTGGGAGGTTTATTATGTGGATGGCCTCGAAAGGGCACCTGTTGGAGCAGATCCCGCAGCCTGTGCAGAGCTCTGTGTTTATCAGGGCTTTCTTGTCTTCGCCTTTCACAATGCATTCATCGCCAGTCCTGTTTATAGGGCACAGCCTGATGCAGAGGAAATCCCCGCATTTTAAGGGATTGCATTTCTCCTTCTCTATGACTGCTATACGCACCATATCCTGCCTGAAACAGAGGAAATATTTAAATATAGCCCTTCATCTTATGCTTTTTATGAAATGCGAAGTCTGCAAGAATAAATTGGGAGAGACCTTCCTGTAGAAGATATTAGGTACTGTGGTGAAGGATGCGAAGGGCAAGAAGCATTATGTATGCTCCGAGTGCCAGAAGAAGGCAGGTAGTAAGGAAGAGATATTGAAGAATATCTAATTAGAAAGATATATTAATAATAATCAATTCTTTGTATATCTGGGGGATATTTATGAGTGTAAAAAGTCTAACTCTTTTAGAAGAAGTTGCAAGAGAGTTGGGAAGAGATAGAGAGATAGTATATAAGCAAGGATGTGTTCATATAAGCACACCAGACTTAAATATATATGTGTGTGAGCCTGCTTTAGACCCATCAAATTTGGTTGATTATTCAGAAGGAGAACTTAAAGAATACGAACTTCCTTTTGGCCAGGATCTTAGAATATGCCTGAGTTCTAGACAGCCGATAAGGGAGGCATTCCCTGCTAATTTTGCAAGATTTTATGAAATTTTATGCAGAAATAGCGGTTATATGTTTATCGAAAAACCTGATTTGGACTCCAGTCAACCTAGAGAAGAATTGAGGGAGTTCATATTTAGTAAGGGGGATCTTAATTTTTTAATAGCTTCTTGTGTATCCTTAGTTTCTATGGAAAAGATTGATTTAGCTGAGATGCTTGTCAAACCATATCCTTTAATTGCAAGTAAAATATATAAAGATGTCAATTTTATTTTAAAAGTTGAAGGTCTATTTAAACAAGAAGCAATAGAAGGGTTTCATAGAAGAATCTTAGATTCTTAAATACTTATCTAACCTCCATACTTTAATCTTTCTGAGTTGAATTTTGGAAGGCCTAGATCTTTTATCTTTTTTATGGTCTTCCTGAAATCATAAGGCACTTTCCTGAACTCTATCCTGTCTTTCTCTGTATCAAAAAGGCAGTATTTTGCTTCTGGAGTTCCATCCCTAGGCTGGCCTGTGCTGCCGACATTGATGACATACTTGCTTCGCTTTTTTAGAGTCGCGCTCTTCGGCCTTGAAGAATATATAAGATACTTCCCAAGGTGCCAGACATTAAGCATGCTAGGAGGGTGCTTGTATGAGATGGTCTTTGCATTAAGGCTTGGCAGATGGGTGTGGCCTACGCAGCAGATCCTCTCTTCAAAATTCCTGAGGCTGTTGCTCTCAAACATGTTTCCGAAGACGTGTGATTCGATTATATACTCTGAGTAGGAATCTGGCGGAGCACCATGGACAAGCCTGATGCCTTCCACAATCTCATAGTTCGGAAGCGATCTTAAGTACTCTTTCTCTTCTGTGCTTAGCAGCTTCTGTTGGAGCTTTATCGCGGTTTTTGCCTCATCGTTGAAGTCAAACATCTCATCATCATCCACCATTGCAGCATCATGGTTGCCCTTGACTGTGATGAATCCCTGCTCTCTGTTCAGCTTTATCACTTCGTTCGGGTTCGGGCCGTATCCTACAAGGTCTCCGAGGTTTATCCTTATTTTTGGATCGGACTTCTCCATATCTTCAAGCACTGCGAGGAATGCCTCAAGGTTTGAATGCACGTCTGAGACCAATGCGATTATCATAGCAGAAATTAAGTTTTATGTTGTTATAAACTTTTTGAAATGCTTTTAAATGGCGTGAATCTTACGGCTGTCATTTCACGAACTCAACATTCGGCATATCTCTGAATTCCTTGTCTCCTGTAAGAAACTTTATCCCCAACTTGTTTGCTAAAACATAGCCTATGCAGTCGGTCATAGAAAGATTCCTTTTCCTGAATTTAAGCCTGAATTTTGATGCATAGCTGATAACTTCCTGGTCAAAGTCTGTTACGCAGGGGTAATACCCTTTGATGAAGTCTTCTGCAGCAGCTTCCCCTACCTCTCTTAGGATGCCATAATATACCTCAAAAAGATTGAGCTTTGTCAGCAGTATCCCTGAATCTATATACCTCTTATAGTTAAGGTTGCCGTTTAGGACCTCTATGACAGCATAGGAGTCAAAAAAGAACACTTCATTAATCATATAATTCCTTCCTTGTCTGATCTTTTATACCCTGTCCGGATCTCTTTATCTTAAGGCTTCCAAAGCTTTTTTTCAGTATCTCCCTATCCTTGAATATTATGAATTTCACCTTGTCATCCTCTTTTATCTTTTCCTTTTCAGCGATCTCTTTAGGTATCACTATGCCGTAAGAGTTGCCCCATCTCCTCAATACTCCTTCTGATTCAATCATATAATTATACATTGTATAACTAATATTTATATGTTGCTTTTGATCAACTGTCTTTTATATGTTTTTCTCCTCAGAAATTGGAAATATAACAGGAATCTTGGAGGATATCCCTATTTGCGGCAGCCTATGGGCAACTAAAGTAAAGAATGAATTAAATTTATAAATGGGCTTAGATTATCGGGTTTTTAATGCCTCTGTAGCATAGTAGAAACGGCTCGAACAGGAAATCAAAGATTTCCTTAGTTACAAAGTTAAGCTTTGTAACCTACGTTTACACGCGGATTAGTGCGGGACACTCGCGGTCCCGCTCCATGAGATGTTTAACTTGCTTGGGCAGACAGAACAAACAATGCCTCTGTAGCA
>CAYNQH010000204.1:0-2281 GCA_964399255.1 uncultured Methanosarcinales archaeon
CTTGAGGCTATGCCTATCCTTGCAGCTAGGATTGCGGCGCTCAATCCCTTGGTTCTTGCAGAAGGCGCCTTGAGGAAGGTCCTGCTCTTCAATTCAAGCATCGAGTTCATACTTCCAGAGCTTTATGTTCTCATTTTCTACCTGGCTTTGGTGCTTGTTGCGCTTGTCTTAACTGCAAAATTCCGGAACAGGCAGAGGATCTGATAAATTATCCTTAAAGATGCTCTAGAGGTCCATCCAGAAATAAGATAGGGAGGCCTATTCTAGCCCTTTCATATTCTTCCCTATCCTCATATAATGGACATAGAAGTTGAATGAGAACATCCACCATGCTACAAGAACTGCATACCCTAAGGTAAAACTTCCTTGTATTGCGATCCAGAACCCTATCCATGCGAGGAACTCGAAGATGAAGAATCTGATCTGAGGGTTCAGAAGAAGAGTTGTTATGGTCCTTTTCTTCCTGGCTTTCTTTTTCTTTAAAGCATCCTTGAACTGCATGTATGAAAGGAGAGCAGTATAATGCATCCAGAAGATCAGTGCAAAGAGCATGAAGAATACTCCCAGGAAGTATGTGCCTACTATCCCGAAGAATACGATGATAGTTATAAGAAGAAAGGTTTCCTTAGGGTACTTTGAAGGGGTATAAATCACCATTTTTTGATATATATTTTATATTTTTATTTATATTACTTTTGTTTTTTTAATCGGGATTTATCCAAATAAAAGATATTTGGCTAATAATTCTTGTAAACCTTCCCTTTCTTGCCTAGCCCTATCTCAACAGCTCTCTTGATATGAGGCATCTCTTCTGCCTTAATTGGCTCTTTCATCATCAGTCCTTTCATTATGGGGTATGCCTTCTTAGAGTTCCTAAGTATGTGTGGGTATAGGTTGAATATCTTGCTTATCTTGGGCGTATTCTTTATGCCTTCCTGAAGCTGGTGTAGCGCCTCTATCTCAGATGAGACTATGTCTTCTCCGCATATGACCATAGGTTTCTCGATCTTGTAACGGTATGACTTCTGGAGTGTTATAGGTCCTGCCTTGAAATACGCATCAGGCCCGAAAGTGGTCTGCATCTCTTCTGCAACATATAGCACTGCCCTGAGCTTTTCCTTTATTGCAAGAGATATCTCTGAAGTCATAGCAAATATGTCTCTTTTGTTGTTAGGCTTTATCTCCATACCTTGGCCTGATTTTATAGTAAAGAAGTATTTTATAGGTCCTGTGAGATGCATCTCTATCCTGCTGTCATTCCTCAGCCAGCCGACATTGTTCTTCAGTCCAAGGGTCACTCCGGTGAGGCAATGGGTGCTAAGCCTTGGCAGGCTTACTATATGATCCGCCTCTTTTATAAAATTAGTCACCCAGAAACCATTTGGCCAATGCTCAGCCTTCTTATCCCTGAAAAGGAAATAATTATCCCACCCATGATCTTCAAAACCTACAACTTCTGCACCGGTCTTCCTTGCAGCATGATATATTCCAGACTCTTTCATGCATCCTATTGTCGATCCTCTGACCCTTCCTTTTGGGGAGATAAGGACCCATTCATGCCCAGATTGGTCCCCTACTATGGCCCTTGCTCCTTTCTCTTTCAGGAGGGTGCATATAGCTTCAACTGCAGCAGGGTGTGTAGTTGAAGGGTGAGGATAGGATGAGTTGACAGCAGGCTTGACAAGGACTGTCTGGCCTTTCTTGAGCCAGGAAAGATCTTTTGTTGTCTTGAGGAAGACCTCTTTTATCTCATTGATAAGGCTTTCCTTTTTCATCTTTTCGTGTATATTCCTTTTACTAAACCTCAAATGCAAACTTTATGGCTGCCATGAATATTATGCCTGCTATGAACATGACAAACGCGAGCATAGACTTCTTCATATCCTTCTCCCTGTGGAGCTCTGGGATAAGGTCTGATGCGGCTATATATATGAAACCTCCTGCTGCGAAAGGTATAAGGATGCCTGTGAAATCCTCCATATAACCTGATGCTATGTATCCTAGTATTGCACCAGCTACTGCTGTAAGGCCAGTAAGGAAGTTGAAAAGCAATGCTCTTGTCTTCTTGAATCCTCCGTGTATGAGGACTCCGAAGTCTCCAAGTTCCTGAGGTATCTCGTGGCTTAATATGGCGATGGTGGTTATGACCCCTACATGGATGCTTACCAGGTAGCTTGCTGTTATTATGATGCCATCAATGAAATTATGGATCGAATCACCTATCAAGTTCATATAGGTGAAGGTATGGACTTCACAAGATCCTGATTTATGGCAATGCCTC
>CAYNQH010000204.1:2291-2873 GCA_964399255.1 uncultured Methanosarcinales archaeon
AAAAGGCAGAAACCTACCAGAACTATAAGGAATACATTAGCTTCTGAGCTTTCAATAGCTTCAGGAAGGAGATGTATAAGTGCACCACCTATTAATGTGCCTGCTGAGAGGCCTACAAAAAGGATGATTATCCTGTCAAGTACCTTATGGTTTAGAAGTAGTGATACAGCACCTATAAGAGCAATAAGGCTCACAACTATCGTGCTGCCTATAGACCATAACAATACCTCATTCATATTTTATGATATTTTAGGGTAATTATTTAAAGCTTTCCTAGAAAATCTTACTCAATCTTGACTTTAGCGCCCACTGCCTGTCCAGGCATGCCTTTCTCAAATAGCACTCTCAGAGCACCTTTATTGCCATGTGCTGATCTTATCTCTCCTTTTATCTCTTTCTTCAGCTTTCCAGGAGCAGCCCATATGACCTTCTTCCCGACAAGCTTTGCAGCCTGTTCTTTGCTGGTAGAGCTTGCAACATGTACAATCATCTGGTTATCAGCCTGATGATGCCTGCTCATCTTGAAATTGACTATTATGCCTTCCATGTTCTTGTGGATTTGAGGGTTATTTAAATAACTTT
>CAYNQH010000205.1:0-2860 GCA_964399255.1 uncultured Methanosarcinales archaeon
TTCGACATTTTTCTTCTGATTAACCTGTTTGTCAGAATCTTACCATCAGAAATATGGGGAGATAATGGAAGATAAGCAGGCTGTCAAAGATCAGCTATTGTTATACATCTCTTTTATGGATATAAAATAATTGTTTAGAGGTGTTAGGGAGAAGAAGATGAACCAAGAAAGGATAAAACTCGTTGAAAAGCTGCCTCTTAAAGATAAGGTGGAGTATTTTCTCAGGACAGGAGACCTTGAGGAAGCAGAAAAGCTTGTAAGCCAGCTAGACTTAGAGTCACAGCTGAAGTTTTATGAAAAGACCTCTCAAGAAGGCAAAGCAAGAGAAAAAGCTCTTGAGGTTCTAGATAGCCTGCTAATGGAAGGGTATGCAGGAAGAATAACTGGGTGTACAGGAAGTATAGAAAAAGCTGCTGCCCTAAAAAAAAGATTTGGCTTTAGCCAAGCGGAGGTTTCAGCTACTTTAGCAAAGATATATGAGAAATATCTGAAAGAGGATTTTTCCCAAGGTACGGTTGGCCAAGGGGTTAGAACCCTCCTTAAGATGAATGAGGAATTTCCTCTGCCTGAAGAGCAGAGGAAAGCAGTTGCATCTAAGCTTTTCAGACTCAACCTGGATTATCCTCAGGAAGCCTTTGAAATATCTACGAAGTATGGCCTTAATTTAGAGCCTTTTTCTGATGATATATCAGACCTTTTCAAGCAGAAGGTTGCGCTCTACAGGGGACATCTAGGGTATATCCTTGATGATGAGCATCTTGATGCCATGGAAACCGCAAAATGGCTGCTTAAGACATTCGGCAACCTGTTCACTCCTGAAAGAGAAGATGCTGCTCTACTCTTCAACCATTTTATAGGGCAAGACAATGATTTCGCTTTCATGCTCAAAAATAAGGGGCTGGTCAATAAGGAGGATATCCTAGAGAAAGCCAACTTTTACCTGGAGATATACCTGCTTAGTCAGGAGTTCGACAAGGCCCATAACCTAGTAGAGAACTTGGGATTGACCTCTGCTGATGAGCACAGCAACGCATTAAGAGCATTGTGCTATCTTTATGGGAGGGATGAGCGAGATGATCTTGGCAAGGCGGAGAGGATAGTCTCGCATTATAAGATTTCGGAAGAGGATAATGTAAACGCAGCATCTTCTGCTGTGAGAAAGATTATAGGCAGTAAGCCGGACGTGGCAGAAAAGATAAGGAAGAGGTTCCCAGTCCCTGATAGCTTTGTCTATGAAGGGCTTCGTGGAAAGCTAACCTCTGAGATATCTTGCGGAAGGTTTGATAGTGTACAGAATCTTACAGATAAGTATGGTCTCCCCTCTGAGGAGGTAAGGAATGCTGCAGAGCAAGTTGTAGAGAAAAAACTTAGATTAGGAGATACTAAAGAGGCATTAGCTGTTGCTAGGATTTACCGCCTTGATGATGTCGAGGAGATAGAAATGATCTGTGAGACCTTAAGCAGGGAGGCAAGCGAATGATAATCGACATACACGCCCACATAGCCCATCATCGGCTCGGAGACCTTTATGTTGCGTATGCTGAACCCGAAGATTTGGTCAGAGAGATGAAACAGAACGGGGTGGATTATGCTGTTGTGCTTCCGACTTATTTCCCTCATTCTTTATCTAATGGGGTGAGCAATGAGGATGTCATAAGTAGCATAGCAGGCCATAAAGAATTGGTTGCTTTCGGCAGCCTGAGTTTCAACAGTAATTTTATAGAATGGTTCAAAGTCTTCTCAGCCTTAAGAAGATAAGAGGGATCAAGCTCTATCCTGGCTATCAATACTTTTACCCTAATGAAGAAAAGGTATATCCTCTCTATGATCTTTGCAGTTCTCAGGGGATGCCAGTCATGTTCCACTCAGGCACGACATATGGTAAGAAAGGCAGGCTGAAGTATGCGCATCCTCTCCATATAGATGATGTTGCAGTAGACTTTCCGCACATGCCCATAATCATAAGCCATCTAGGCAATCCCTGGACAGAGGTAGTAAGAGAGGTGATGCAGAAGAACAAGAATGTCTATACAGACATCTCAGGCATGTTCGTCTCAGGCAAGGAGGATTATGGACATTACTTCAAGGAGGTCGTGCAGAAGCTCAATGTCCTAATAAACTACTGCGGAGCAGACCATGTGCTGTTCGGCACAGACTTCCCGATACAATCTTATGAAGATACAAAAAAATTGGTGGATAGTCTAGATATAACTGAAAAGCAGAAGGAGGAGATACTATGGAAAAATGCACATGCCCTGTTAAAGATGGGGTTGAAGGTTTTATGAAAAACAGCGAGAATGATGATACTCAGGTGGAGAAGATAGGCAACCATCTTGAAGGCAAGCTTGTCACGCTTTGCATAGGTGGAGGAATAGCAGCTACAGAGACGCATAAGATAGCACGCATGCTGCGCAGGTATGGCGCTGGAGTAAGGGCGTTCATGACAGAATCTGCTCAGAAATTCATGGGTCCTGCCTCTTTGGAATGGGCGACAGGCAATGAGGTAGTCACGAGGCTCACTGGAAGGTCTGAACATATATCCCCAGAGGATCTTGTGCTTGTAGCTCCAGCGACATATGACCTTATAGGCAAGCTCGCGAGCGGGGTGGCAGATGATTCAGTCACCACAAAGCTTGCAAGCGCTTTGGGAAGAGGGACGCCTATACACCTCATGCCTACGATGCATGAGAGCATGATGAACAGCCCTATAGTCAACAGGAATATCGAAGACCTTATGAGATATGGTGTGCACATAATTGAGCCCAGGATGGAGGAAGGCAAGGCAAAGGTAGCTAAAGCAGATGTCATAGCCGCAGAGGTATGCAGAGCCCTCTCTGACAGCAGGGTCAGGGGCAGGAAG
>CAYNQH010000206.1:0-2838 GCA_964399255.1 uncultured Methanosarcinales archaeon
AAATATATTCATAGAGATAATAAACCCTTCTGAATTCAGGAGAGGTCTGCTTGAGAACACGAGAGATATAGTCCAGACACTGCAGAGATTTGAAAGGTTCAAGGACAACAGGCTCAAGACACGGGACTACCTGATAAAGATAAGGAAAGTCATGAAGGAGATAGAGATCCTTTCTGGAAAGCTGAAAAGAGAGCTGCCAAAAATGACTCTCCCTAAGGTATCAGAGCCTGCAAAAAAAGAAGATAAAAAATCTCAAAAGCCAAGGTCTGCTGAGATAGAGGCAGAAGCAAATAACGAGCTTGAAAGGCTTGAAGCACAGCTAGGCGATATCGAAAGCAAGCTGAAGAATATAGGGTAAGGATTAAAGATTACTAATTCTCATAGAAGTATAAGGGAATGATCTTATTGCGCCTAAAGGATCATTGATAGGAATTATACCCCTGCCATATAGATCAAAGAAGCATACCTTTCCACGGTCAAAGAATGCCATGACCTGCTCATTCTTATGCTCGCAGCTTAGGTTATATCTCAGGCCTCCAAGCCTGAGCTCTCCTCTTTTGGTAGTCTTCTTGAGTGCAGCACCTCTTGAATTAAGGAACCTCTTATTTTCTATGTTAGCGCAGTAGAAGAAATCATCAAGCACCTTTGACCTGTTCCTTACCTTGCCGTTGAAACGCCATGATAAAGAGAGCTCTTTCCTGTCAAGGACCACCATGACCTCAAGAGGTTCTCTGGGGCCTTCCTTCCGCGAGCCGAGAGAGTAGCAGTCATAAAATACCCTCATATCATAAGAGGTTGAGCCTTCTTTTGAAATGTGCGGATCCACCAGGTTCAGGTATGCAGCCTGGACTATAGCTATGTTCTTTTCATGGTCTTTGCTGTCTTCAGACACAAGGCCTCGGACCATCACATCCATGACCTGGATGCAGGCATAAGGGAGGTTAGAGCTCATTATTATCTTATTCTCATACAGCTGCTCGAGGAATCTCCATCTCGCCTTATCCTTCTTAAGATGACTTAGCCTTAATTCCAGCCTGTCCATAAAAAAAACCTCCAATATCGTAAAAAATGCGGTCAGGAGGTTGTATTTAAAGATTTTGGGAAAAGATTATAAAGAGGCCATATACAGCCTGGGTGATGGAGCATCAAGATCCAAAAGAAGCAAACCTAGAAAGGATAGGGACAGAACTGTATGAAGAAGGCCTGGTCAAACCTGAAGATCATGCGTCTAATAAGGAAGCAGATAATGGAGCGCTTTCAATATATCTAAGGCAGATGAGCAAATATGATCTTCTGAATGAAAAGCAGGAGAGAGAACATCTAACACGCATCGATTCAGCATTTGAAGATCTAAAGAAGACATTTCTCGGGCTTTCAGCATCTCCAAAAATGATCTATAGGGATCTAAGCCTGAACTCTTTGAGCTATAAAAGCAACCACAGCAAGAACAGGGCTGGAAACAAGAGGGAATACAACAAGGCCAGGTCCACAATAGAAGATATCGTTGAGAAAAAGAAGCCAAGAAAGAAAGATTTGGTCCTCCTCTCATCCATACCGTTCAAGAAGCCTTTCATAAGAGAGCTTTGTGAAGAGGTAATAAGATCAGACTATAAAAGCTACTCAGGATCACACCCCTACATAATAGAGGGCCAAGCAGAGTTCAGACAAGCAAAAAAGCAGATGGAAAGACAGATAAAGGATTATCGCTCTGCATTAGAAGATTTCGTGAACCAAAACCTAAGGCTTGTCATAAAGATCGCCAACAGGTTCTACATGCCCAGGATAGATAAGCTTGATCTGATACAGGAAGGAAATATCGGCCTGGTAAGGGCGGCAGAGCTATTCGACCTTAAGAAAGACAACAAGTTCTCTACCTATGCTGTCTGGTGGATCTTCCAGTCCATAACAAGGTATATAGCGGAAAAAGGAAGGGTTATCAAAGAGCCGGTATACATGAACGACTATCGTAGAGGTATGATCAGGGCGCAGAAAAAACTTTTTAAGGATCTTGAAAGGAACCCTACTGTAGAAGAGGTAGCTGAAATTACAGGCCTTCCTATTGAGATTGTAGAACAGCTAAGCATGCTTAAGGATATTGTCTCCCTCAATACACCAATAGATGGAGCTGGAGAATTAGAGATAGGAGACACATTGGAATGCGACAGGTATGATCCATTCAGAGATCTTCTAGAGAAGGAGAAAAAAGCTTTCTGCGAGGATATGCTCCATGACCTCACACCAAGAGAAGAGACCATATTGAGAAAGAGGTTTGCCATAGGCTCAGAAGAGCACACTTTAGAGGAAGTAGGTGCAGAGCTTGAAGTCTGCAGGGAAAGGATAAGGCAGGTAGAGGCAAAAGCTAAGAAAAAACTTGCATTTATAAATTCAGAGGCCGCAAAAAAGTTCTTTGACTGAGAAACTTTTTTAAAGGGAGTGATACTTCTTGAGGTAATATAAAAGGTATCAAGAACAATTTTTTCTTGGTCCCTGTCTCGTTTAACGATGCGGAGGTGCCGGAGCGGCCAAACGGGACAGACTCAAGGCATTTAAACACTGAGTGCCGCTGTATGCGGTCCTATGAAGTACGATGTGAGTCATCTGTTGGCTTAGTGCCTACTGGGGTTCGAATCCCTACCTCCGCATCATTTTTTCTTTTGTGAATATTCGTGTCATCGAGCACTGCGCAGCAGGCGGAGAAGGCACTTACGTGTCAACGAAGTAATGTCGTTGAATCCCTACCTCCGCATCATTTTTTATTATAGGATAATATCCAGACAAACGCTTCGATCCTTCCTTGATAGGATATTTTTCTGTATTACCCATCATGCCATCACTCTT
>CAYNQH010000207.1:0-2467 GCA_964399255.1 uncultured Methanosarcinales archaeon
ACCCACCACCTGAATAAATCTCCATGGACCTGCAAAAAGAGCTCGAGACAGCAAAAGAGGCAGCGTTAGAAGCAGGGAAGAAGATTCTTGAGATCTATAATTCAGACGCAGGGGATATACATAATAAATCAGAAGGCTCTTATGAAAGCCCTGTCACAAAGGCAGATGTTGAAGCGAACAACATAATAACAAAAAAATTAAGATCTTCCTTCCCAGAACATGCAATACTTACAGAAGAAGAGCAGGATAATAAAGAACGCCTGAACAATGAATTCGTCTGGATCATTGACCCTTTAGACGGCACAAAGGAATTCATATCAAAGAACGGAGAGTTCACAGTAAACATTGCTTTGACAAGGCAGGGGAGCCCGATTTTAGGGGTTATATTCATACCTGCAAAAGGAGAATTATTCTATGCTGTTGAAGGGCAAGGAGCTTTCTATGAAAAAGAAGGCAAAACAGTAAAGATGAAAGTCTCAAACAGGGATAAGATAGAAGATATGTCCCTTATGGTCAGCAGGTCTCACATGACAGAGAAAGAGGCGAAGCTAATCCAAAGATATGATTTCAAAGAGGTGAAGAAGAGCGGCAGCTCACTGAAGGGTTGCAGGGTTGCAAAGGGAGATGCAGACCTTTATTTCAGATTGGGCAGGACTCATGAGTGGGATATCTGCGCGATGCATGCGATAATAAATGAAGCAGGCGGCGTGATGACAGACTTAGAAGGAAACCAGATCACCTACAATAATGATGAGCTTTTTATCCACGGCTTTATCGTGTCAAACAATAAGATACACGGCAAATTATTGTCTATAGTTAAGGAGATAGATCGATGAATCGCTTAACTGGATCTGGAGCACGATAGCCATGCAGTAAGAAGCAGTCTTATCTTTTAGCAGTGCTTTTTTGCATTTATCATATATCTCAGCATATCTTTCATTTCTTATTAAGAAATCTTTTCCAGAGAGAGAAGCGATCTTTTTGAAAGAATCCTCAAAATATTTATTCGTATGCTCTAAAAGCTTCGTATTCTGTTTGCCTTCTGTATCCTTATACAGATGGAAATAGTTCCTTGCGATCCCCCATAAGCTCAGTGAGATGGTGTAATATGGAAATATGTCATTTGAAAGAAGTTTTTGCTTTTTTATTATCCTTACTATTAGATCCCTCTGTTTAAGTATATTGTTTCTTAGCTGCAGCAGCTCTTCATCTGATACACTGATGCCTTTTGAAATGTCCCTTGTGATTATGCTTTGCATCGTCTTGATAGCAAATATCATCCTCCTTACATGCGCCTCAACATCCGTATTCTCTGAGTCATATATGCTCCTTATTATGCACCCTTCCTTATCTGAATAGAAAACCTCGAAACCATATAGTGTTGAGACAGCTTTCTCCAGATTGGGTATCACCTTCTTGTCTGAGAAATTAACTTTTATTACATCATAACCCCCTCTATAGAGCCCCCCTATTATGCTCCTATAAGCAGCAGGGCTATGAAGGCTCAAGGAGATCTCAGCCTCAAGGATCTTTTTTTGATTATTGGTCTTAAGGACAAGATTATTCATGTCTTCCTCAAGGATTAGGTCATCTCCTGCATGAAGCTCGTTGAAATCAGTCCATTTCTTGGGGAGGGAGATTGTGAGTGCTCCTTGACCCTGCTTTATCAGTTTTCTTCTCATGATACTGGGGATAGGGGATTTTATTTAAATGTTTATATTTTTTATATAAAAAATATAAAAAAAATATAAATAAATGGCCAGATGAACAGGGCCATGATGCATGACGATGTTTCTGGAGGTTTAAGATGACAAAGAGAGCGGTGTTCATAGGAAGATGGTGCCCATTCCATAAAGGTCATCTTGCAATAATGCAGAAGAAGATTGATGAAGGAAAACCTCTCCTCATACTTATAAGAGACACACCTTATGACCTATATCCTCCTTTAGCCAGGAAGAAGATGATAGAGGCTGCAATGGACAGGCTAAATGTCGACGCCAAGGTTGAGATAATAGATGATATAGAAAGCATAAACTACGGCAGAGGCGTCGGCTATGAGGTGAATGAGATTGAGGCTCCCAGCCATATAACTGCAATATCTGCAACAGAGATCAGGTCATTGATAGATAAAGGAGATGATTCATGGAAAGAGTTTGTGCCTGAAGGGGTGCATGAAGTATTAAAGGGGCATATTGAAAATGAATCCAGAGATTAAAGCGACAAACATCGTAAGGCATCAGGGCCATATAGACAGGAAAGGCAGATGCAGCCTTCACAAGAATGATAATAAGGTCATATGGTTCACCGGCCTGTCCCAGTCTGGAAAGTCAACAATAGCTCATCTGCTTGAAAAAAAGATATGTGAGAAGGGAATAATAGCCTATGTCCTGGACGGCGATAACATCCGACACGGCCTTAATAAAGATTTAGGATTCTCTAAAGAGGACAGGGAAGAGAACATAAGGAG
>CAYNQH010000207.1:2477-2827 GCA_964399255.1 uncultured Methanosarcinales archaeon
CTACGATGCAGGAGTCTTCATAATCGTCGCTTTTATCTCACCCTTCAATAAGGAAAGAGCGTTTGCAAGAGGGCTTATCGGAGAAGGCTTTGTAGAGGTATTCATAGACTGCCCGATAAAGAAATGCGAAGAGAGGGATACAAAAGGTTTTTATGAAAAAGCAAAAAAAGGAGAGATAAAAGATTTTACAGGCATCAGCCATCCTTACGAAAAGCCAGAAAACCCAGAAATAGTGCTTAATACTGGGGATAATGGCCCTGAAGAATGCGTCCAGCAAATCATGAAATTCTTGGATCTAAAAGAAAAACATTAATATATAAAGCCGATTCTAAAGCAGATTATGGGGGCGA
>CAYNQH010000208.1:0-2823 GCA_964399255.1 uncultured Methanosarcinales archaeon
TGGTAACGTTTCCCGACATGATAATGTCACTCGACAGATTAGGGGTATTGGACGTATTGGCACCTTTCTTATTGATTTTCACAATAGTCTACGCTATACTTCTAAAGACCAAGATACTTGGTGATAAGAAGGAATTCAATGTGATCATCGCATTGGTATTCGCGCTGGCGGTAGTCATCCCACATATAACAGGATGGTACCCAAATAAGGTAGATATCGTGGATCTGATCAACAGGGCCATCCCAAGCGTCTCTGTCGTGATCGTAGCAACAGTTATGGTATTGATCCTCGTCGGAATATTCGGAGGACAGCTCAGCGGCAAGATTTCAGGATGGATAGTCGTATTGGCTATACTGGTCGTAGGATACATATTCATCGTCGAAGCAGGATGGTGGCAGAACCCTCCGCAATGGATGGACTGGGCGCTAGATCCTGAGACTGAGACATTGATCGTTACAGTGTTGGTCTTCGGCATAATAATATGGTACATAACCAAAGAGCCTAAGCCTTCGGGAGAGAAGGGAATATTCAGCAAGATCCTGCAATCCTTTGAAGATCTGTATAAGAAAGGATAAGCAGATATTTTTTTATTTTTATTAAATTAATTTTAAACCGATTTTAGGATAATAAAACTGTAAAAAAAGAGGAAAAATGGCAACACCATTGGATTTAGGACTGTTTGAACACTTCAGGGTAATCTTCCCGCTTATGCTTATCTTCGTTCTCATCTATGCTATAATGCAGGTCTCTAAAGTATTCGGAGACAACAAATCTTTGCATGCGCTTATAGCATTCTGCATAGCAGCCTTGTTCCTTTTCATACCCGGGCTTACAGATGTCTTAGGATATATGATCCCCTGGTTTGTCATAGTATTCGTGGTGATATTCATATTCATGCTCGCCTTAAAGTTCATGGGCGCCAGCGATAAGGCTATAACAGACTATATGTCAGTATGGTCTACGCCGCATTGGTTCTTCATGGCATTTGCAATCATAATAGTGATGGGATCTATCGCAGCAGTATATGGAGATGCTCTTCTTCCATACACTACCAACTCAAGTGATGGAGACATACTTGTAGGCGCAGAGAATTTCAGCAGTTCTACCTCAACAGGAGACTTCAATTCTAATGTAGGAAGGGTGATATTCCATCCTAAGGTCATAGGGCTTGTCTTCATATTCGCAGTGGCCTCATTCACAATAAGGTTCATGGCTGGCGGCCCTTCAAAATAAAGTGCTGATTAGTTTTTTAGATTTTATAATATTAGAACAAGCATAATATAGAAATAAAAAAAATTATTTTTCTATCCTGACAATCCTTCTTGGTCCGCCCATATCTTTAGGCTTTATCTGAGCCCCTCTGAGGGATTTTGTTATGCTGGACAGTTCTGTGATGTTTTCAACAAAGCTAGGCAGGACCTTCTGGAATACCTTCTCCAAGGCCTTGATCTCAGTCCCTACATCAGATATATGCTTATCATATTCTCCTACCCTATCAAGGAGGGATGCATGAAGCTTGTCAAAATCAGCCTTTAAGTTCTTAGAGTTCTCTTCCATAACAGCTATTCTTGCTTCTGTCTTCTCTTTCCACTCAACTATCCTTTTTACATTCTCTATGAGATCTGTCCATTTCTCATCAATGATAGATTCAGCCACCTCTTCCATCCTTTCAGATGGGTATTCCTGATAGCCATAACCTCCTTCTTGACCCATCCCCATCTGGGGAGGTCCTCCATAGCCTTCTTGACCTGGCGGTTGAGGAGGCATGCCTCCTGGCGGACCTTGGGGGACTCCTGGAGGATAGCCCGCAGGCGCTTCTTGTCCATCATTAGGATATTCTTCAGCCATATTATCACCTTCTTTTGGGAGATAGCCTTCAACCCCTCTTTTTATGTCTGCTTGATTCATAGCATCAAGTATCTGATGGGTCTGATAGCCTTCCCTTTGCAAATTCTGCACTATCTGATCGTTAGGTATCCCCTGCTGCCTCATCTGTATGACCTGATGGGTGGGAGGTCCGGCAGGTTTCATCTGTCCATAAGCCATTCTTGCCATGAAGATAGCTCATTTTAAAAAAGTTTCTATGCAATCTGTATTGGATATAAGGTAAGGGGTAGTGATATGAAGCCGGATATATAAGGTATCATCAATGAAATACCTATGGCCTATAATAAGCTATCTATCCTAAGTTATCTATCAGATTATTGATGGTAATCCTGAGAGTTCATCTCAAGGATCTTGGCTTCCACTATCTTTTCTACTTGAGTGGCAGTTACAAAGTTTACAGGCTCCCACATGTTGATATAACGCTCAAGGACCTTGATCTCCTCAGACTTGGCGCATTCCTTAAGCTCTTTTATTATGAGCCTTACATTCTTCTTCATATCTTCAAGGTCTTTCCTAAGATCATCAACATCAGACTGAGTGACCTTCATCTCTCTCTTCAGGTCTTTATTAGAGCTAAGCATATTCTGGTCTGTAAGCTGCATCTTCTTCCTTACATTGGTATATCTTTCCTCAAGAATCCTTATCCTGGTGCTGATATTGTTGACCTGAGCGGCAAGATCAGTATTATTCTGCTGAGGCTGCATCGGTGCAGCAGGCTTTCCGCTGAACAATCCAGGTTTTGGTGGTGGAGGTTTTGGGGGTTCAGCCATTTAAGAGCCTCTTTTTGATGAAATTTGGAAAATTTTATATACACAACAGTAAACTTATTACTAACTTTATTTATAAATATACGCTTTATAATAAAGTTTATGTTAGTATGTACGAGTAGTTGCTGTAAAAAGGGGTGTTAGATGCTTTTTGATAAGAAATTAAAGC
>CAYNQH010000209.1:0-2821 GCA_964399255.1 uncultured Methanosarcinales archaeon
TGTAGAACTTTTCTTCCTCCTCTCTTTTGTTAACTCTTTTCCTGATCTGAGAAAGCTCATACATTATCTCGCTGGACCTGCTGTATGACTCCAGCCCTCTTTCCAGCATCATGTTTGCATTGATGAACTTTCCAGTCTTTGCGTAGCTTTTGCCTAAAGCGAGGAAAAGATCCTCTTGTATAGGCTCTTTGCTTTCTTCCTTCATCTTGAAGGCCTCCCCCAGGAGGTTTGCTGATTCTTCATACTTCTGTGTCTCAAAATAAGAGAAGCCCACCACTTCAAGAAGAATATCTTTCCTATTCTGGGTCTTCGATCTGCTTACCTTACTCTCGAATATTGAGATACATCCTTTGTGGTCTTTCGTAAGGCCTGAAGCAATACATCTCGCGTAATCTGCATTCTGCTGAAGAGCTGGAGGCAGGTCAAGGCTTCCTTCTGACACTATCTTATCGAAAATTTCAAGGTCCTGAAGCACAAGAGAGTACTCACCAAGTGCGAGAGAGCATGAAGCCAGGCTGTATGCTATGAAAGGGTCCTTTGGGTTTATGTCGAGGGCCCTTTTATAGTTCATGCTTGCATCTTCAAACTCATCCAGGTCATAGCAAAGTTCTCCAAGCATGCTATAGACCTGCTGGTTTCCTGAAGGTGTTACTGACTTAAGAATGGTTATTATCTCCCTGGTCCGGATCTTCCTTGTGATATCATCCGTGTCTTCCCTTTCAAGCTTCTTCTTCAGGGTGCTTGCCTTGTTGATCTTGACCACTATATTCTTTGGTTCTAGGCTCTCAGCTTTACGGAGCAGGGCCAGGGCCTGGTCGAACTCTCCCATATCGAAGTATACTGAGGCAGTTAGGTTTTGGTAATAAGCTTCATCCGCCCTTGATGATCCTGCTTCCTTTATTAGGTCTATAGCCTCTGAATATCTTTTTTCGGCCTTCATCATGCTGGTGACTGCCTCTAATGCAGGCTTGTCAGGTGGAAGGTCTTTGAATGACTGCCTAAATCCATCAAGAGCTTCTTTGTGCCTGCCGAACTCATAGAGGAGCTTAGACCTTCCAAGGATCAATCCTGGACTCTTCTCAAGGAGGGAGGAGATCTCAGGATGATCATCAAAGAATGACAAGGCTTCCTTTTTCCCTGGAGTATCAAGAGTGCCTTCATTGAACAGCTTGACATATAACTCTGATATCTTCTTCATGAGGTCTTTCTTATTTCCAGGCCCGTCTACCATTGGCAGGGCTTTGCTGTAGATGCTTATCGCCTCGACAGGAGATCTAGCTTCGATGAGCTCTGCTTTCTTAATGTAGGCTCCTGAGAATTCAGGATATCTCTCTATTAGGAAGTCTAGTCTCTGCTCGATGAACTCTGCATCTTTTGAGTTCAGGACCTGGAGGAAGAAAAGGTTCTTATCGTCGGGCTTTACCTTCTCCATCTCATCCAGGAAATAAGTAGCATCCCTGTTTATCTCAAGCTCCTTTATCGCAGAGATGAGGTATATATTCCCTATATCAAAACTTTCTATCTCCAGATGATAGTCTGATATCATCGCTTTTACCATATCCTTCCTTTTCTGGATCATTGCAGAGATATCTTTCTGAGATGTTTTTTCTGGTGCATCCTTTCCTGATATATCTCCTGATTCAGGAGCAATTTCCGGCAGGGCAATTATATTGCTGATGAAAAGAGCATCCTTAAGGGGGGACTTATTATCTGCATCATTTATCATGTCTTTGAGGGTCTTTTTAGGTTCATCAGCCATTATCGATTTGATCTTAGTCTTATAGAAATTCAAGGTATGGGTCTCCTTCAGGCCTTTTGCTGGTTGAGCATCTGGATCCGCCCTTGAATCATAGTATGACGTGAAGAGCATGGCCCAGGATTCATCAGTTATCTTTTGATTAGCAAGTATTGAATGCACTTTTTTAGAGTCTGCCGACTGGTTCTTTGATAGAAGGTAGTCGACAGAAAGCAGAGTATTCATCCTATTCTGAACCCCATAGCTAGAAAGATAACCTACCGCCCACCTCGTGTCTATGACCTCCAGGAAGTCTTCTATGAACCCCTCATCAAGCTCAGATATCTTAGGCTTATAGTTCTCGCCGAGGATCTTGCTTATGGCATCCTCGCTAGGATTAGAAGATCCAGATGATCTTTTCTCAGTAGGGTCTCTTCCAGGATCTGAAATATTTGAAGGATCTGAACATGCCTTTTTTGGGTCTGCTGCAGTCAATGCCCGGTCGAGCCAGTAGTCCTTGCCAGACGGTTCATTATCCTTCATCTCTGTCTTATTATCTGCCCTGCTTGAAATTTCCTGGATAGAGCTTATCGCTCCGCTGTCCTGCATCTTTGCAAGCGTCTTTTCAATAAGCTCTGCTTTTACCTTTGATTCCTTCTCTTTATCCTGCCTACTCATATATTTCGATACCATTTCTACCCCTCATCTAGCTCTTTTGTGCTGATTACCTCTTTTTCCTGATACTATTTTCTTGATATTGCCCCTTCCAGAAGGAAATAGTCCTTGCCTTTATGGTCCCTCCTGGTGAAGCAGTCTTTCGGCATGGTCTCTGAGATCCCATATGCCCTACCTTGCACCAATATCTCAACATTAGGGTCTTCTGTCAATGAATGGATATATTCTCTTGTCATTCCCAAATATTCTACTCCCTGATCGTAAGAAGAGCTGGCAAGGATAAGGTCCATGATATCTTTGAATTTGATGCCTTCACTATCCTCTGCAAGAGAGGTGGCATCAAATAGGAAGCTTCTCTTTTTGTCCTCATCCTTCAGCTTAATGATATACTTATAGCTATCTTGATGTATG
>CAYNQH010000210.1:0-2809 GCA_964399255.1 uncultured Methanosarcinales archaeon
CATCATCCACTTCAGCTTTGGCATTGATAAGCTTATCAAGCTTGTTGAATATATCTATAGTAACCTCTTTGTTCTTCTGTGAAGAGGTCCTTCCGAAGCAGTCGAAAGTGCATCCGAACCATCCATAGATCTGCTTGTGTATCTTGAAGTACTTATCGACAAGCTGTCTTGGCGTGACCCCCTCTTCCATTGCCTTGACTTCAGCGGTCGTGCCATGCTCATCTGTGCCGCAGACAGATATTACCTCCTCCCCTTTAAGCCTTAGAAAACGTGCATATGCATCGGCCGAGACTACACATACAAGATTGCCTAAGTGAGGCACATTGTTCACATAAGGAAGTGCGCTTGTTATTATTATCCTTGACATTGTCTTTGGCATGGAGAGATAACATTCGATGCCATTTTATAAAGTTTTTGGATAAGGTTTAGCCTAGCGCCAGGATCCAAGCTCTCCTCTGGCCCAAAATGCAGAATCAGCAAAATATTTCCGTAAAATATCCGCAAGATTTATATACTCCAGAATCTATAATAGAGTAAAATAGACCTTATGGGTCTTAAATTCTAAAAAAAGCAGAGGTATAGACAGGAAACTGCAAAAGATACCAAAAAAGCAAAGAAAGACAGATGAAAGGAGAAGATTTTTTCAATTCTATGGATCGGCTGGAACCCAAGTGCCCTGGGTGCCAGAATGTAATAGATTATGGTATAACGACCGAATGGGATGATGAAGAAGAGGCACATAAGTGCAAGAACTGCGGGTTTGTAATAAGATAATAATAAATAAGATATAATAAGATACACCCCTAAGCATGGTCTTCTTAAGATATAGAGCTATATCAAGCCTTTAAAAGATAAGCACCTTATTTCTGGAATAGCAGAAGTATAGCTATAGTGACAACTATTGTCATAGAGATTATGTTAGGCATCGCGATGCTCATTACTGTCCAGAAAACATCTCCGCTCAGGCCCAACACAAACTTAAGATAAGAGGTCACCAAAGCTGTAAGCAAAAGGAGGATACCGATCACATGCTTATATACAAGATCCATACAAGATGGTCCTATAGAGGGATTTATTAATTTTTCTATAATCCTGAAGGAGTCCTGCAAAAGACATTTAAATAACCTCTTCTAAACCATTCTCATGACAGCCAAAATAGGAGAATATGATTTTCTCAAGATAGAGACTGAGATATTTGATTTCTGGAAAGATAAAGCTATACTGGAGAAAGCAAGAGAGAAGAATAAAGGGAAAGAAAAATTCTTCTTCATACAGGGCCCGCCTTATACTTCTGGGAGGATACACCTTGGGCAGGCATGGAACAACAGCCTGAAGGACATGGTCCTTAGATACAAGAGGATGAAAGGGTTTGATGTATTTGATAGGGCTGCCTATGACATGCACGGCCTCCCTACAGAGCATAAGGTCATAGAGAAGTACAAGCTTAAGGACAAGGAAGACATAATAAGGTTCGGAGTGGAGAAATTCGTCAAGGAATGCATAAACTGGAGTGTTGAGAAGGCAGAGATGATGAGCCAGGATCTTGCAAGGCTAGGAGTATGGATGGATTTTGACAATGCATGCTATCCTATAAACAATGATTACATAGAAGGAGAATGGTTCCTTATCAAGAGAGCCCATGAGAAAGGCAGGCTCTATGAAGGGCTGAGGACAATGAGCTGGTGCTCAAGCTGTGCGACAGCCATGGCAAAGCATGAATGTGAATATAAAGAGCTGAGTGAGGAGTCTATATTCGTGAAGTTCCCTGTAAAAGGGAAAGAGAAAGAATATCTGATAATATGGACAACTACCCCCTGGACCCTCGCTTTCAATCTGGCGATAATGGTGCATCCTGAGCTTGAGTATGTCAAGGCAAAGGTGGATGATGAGATATGGATAGTATCTAAAGGGCTTGCAGGACCTGTAGTGCAGGCTGTAGCGAACAAGAAGCTTGAGATAATAGATGAGTTCCCTGGCAAGGATCTGGAAGGCCTTGAGTACTCTCACCCATGGGAAAAGCACATCCCCCATTTCAAGGAGATAAAGGCAAAGCACCCTAAGGCCCATACAGTCATACTTTCTGAAGAATATGTAAACCTAAGCGCAGGTTCAGGCCTCGTGCACTGCGCTCCAGGATGCGGCCCTGAAGATTATGAGGTAGGGTACAGGAATAATATTCCTGCTTTCAATACCATAAAAGAAGATGGTGTCTTCCCTGAAGATATGGGGATGTTTGCAGGCCTAAGGGCAAAGAAAGATGATAAGAAGTTCATAGCAGAGCTGGAAAAAGAAAGAATATTGATAGCAGTCACCCCTGTCGAGCATGACTATGCACACTGCCAGCGCTGCCATAACCCTGTAGTCTTCAGGACTACAAAGCAATGGTTCTTCAAGACAGAAGACCTAAAAGAGAAGATGGTTGCAGCAAATGAGAAGGTCCACTGGGTGCCGGTCGAGGCAAAAAATGCCTTCAGATCATGGCTGCAGAACCTCAGGGACAACTCTATAACAAAGCAGAGATTCTGGGGGACCCCTGTGCCGATATGGAAATGTGAAAGCTGCAGCAAATATGAGGTCATAGGATCCATACTTGAGCTCAAGGACAAGGCAGGCCATGTTCCTGAGAACCTGCACAAGCCATGGATTGATGATGTAGAGATAAACTGCGACTGCGGCAGCATGATGAAGCGTGTCCCGGACATACTCGACGTATGGATCGATGCAGGCACCCTTTCATGGAACATCCTGGACTACCCCAGGAGGGATGACCTCTTCAAGAGCCTCTACCCTGCAGATTTCATAACAGAAG
>CAYNQH010000211.1:0-2798 GCA_964399255.1 uncultured Methanosarcinales archaeon
AAAGGGATTGATTTCTTGGTTGAGCGGCACTCAAGAAGCAGATAATCATCTCTTTATTTTTCTGTATTCTATATAGGAATAGACTACTGTATACAGAGAAGTGAAGAGCACCGGCACCAATACGAACCAGATGGCATAATACTTGAAGAATGCCCCTGCAAGGCATATAACTCCAGAGACCTTGAACATCTTTGCGCCAAGCTTGTGCGTCTTGTCCCAGACCTTCTCGCTGCTCAATGTCCAGGGGGTCCTTATGCCGATGAACCAGTTCTGCTTGGCATGCTCGCACAGGACACCTATGTAGAAGATGAGTATCCCTATGCCTATAGGCATGAATATGTTTGGGCTTACCTTTATGCCGATGTTCCAGATGATCACCTGTACATTTACTGCGAGCATGAACAGCACGAATATTATTATGAACAGATCATAGTGCTTCCTGAACTTGGCTATGTTCTTCTTCAGGGGGTCGATGTAAGGCAGGGCTATGAACAGCAGGACTAATCCTAAGATCATTATAGGGATAAGGAAGATTCCCCAGAACTTACCCATATAATCATCCACATCCCCTCGTGCATTCCAGTGGCTTGCTACCTGGTCAGGCAGGCTAGGGTAGAAATATATGCTCATCGTGAAAGAAAGTGCTATAAGTATTATCAGCACTATGTTAGCTGTTTTCATCGAAGTTACCTCTTGGATATCGCTCTTAATATCCTGGTGTTTAATAATCTTTCTAGATTATCTTCCTAAGAACTTCCTCATCTCCCACATTGCAAGGGCAAGCAGGAACATGACTACAGCGGCCCCTATAAGCACAATGATGGCTTTCCTGTCTTCTGCAGCATTACTCTTATCATTGTTCTCTTCAATCTTTGCTTTCTTTTTCCTTCTGTTCATCTTTGCCATCTTAGAGCCCGAATGTCCTCTCGAATTCCTTCATCTGCCTTACTTTCTCTACAAACTTCAGCCCTCTGTCGGTTATTATAAGGTATTCGTAGCCTTTCTCCTTGATCTTCTTCACAAGATCCTTATCTATCAGGTCCTCAAGATAGCTTTTCATCTGCTGATGGGAAAGGTTAGCCTTGTACATAAGATGGGTAGGCTTTATCCTGCTGCCTTTTTCCTGTATTGAGATGAGCATATCAAGTACTATCTCACTTTTTTCCCTTTTTTTGGCCATATTTTATTACCTTGATGAAAGTTATGAGGAGCCCGACATATCCTGCGAGCTGCACGACCTCTGCTATTACATACATGAGGGGGCATATGCTGATGAACATGAAGATCATCTGGCTTATCGTTATAAGGATAAAGCTGTAAGTCAGCCATTTTATGGTGTAATGCCCTGTCTTTCTGTAGTTGCTGAGATAGTTTAAGGTTATTATCAGGAGGAGTATCAATGCAGTAAGATGGAATATGAAGTAGGCAGACCAGCTGAAATATGTAGATATGACTATAAGATAGGTGACGAGGAATATTGTTGTCCTGTTCTGCTTAAGATAGATAGAGCAAAGCATGTAAAGCCCTAGAAGCATCAACACCCTGTGCATAAGAAACCCTGCAGTGAAGAGAAGGTCTGTCTGCTTCATGGCAGTATATATCAATGTAATGTTACCTAGCTGCTTTGCTTCAAGGCCAGTATAATATATAGTGAAGTTCATTATTATCTTGAACAAGAATGAGACCGCGATTATTATGAAAGAAGTTGCAAGCAGGAGATGGTTCTTGTTCTCTTTGTTCATCCTGTAGTATTTCACGCTGAACAGGGCGATGAGAAAAAGGACAGATACACTAATCAGATCTATTATGATATCCTTCCCATAGAACCATACAGGGCTGAATACTAACTCCATTTTAGGGTGAAAGTCCTATTTTGCTTTAAAAAACTTGTGAAAGATAGTTCTGTAACTTCCCTTCATAGGCTATTTATAAAATCCTCTCCTAAGATGAGACAAGGCATTTGGAGGTGATAACATGATATATGAAGACAATGAAGACAAAATCCTTATGGAGGATGAGCTGGAAGAGCTATCCCCTTGGGAGGTAGAAGAGAGAGGGATACACATTTTCTCTTATAAGAACATGCACAGGGGAGGTGATCAGGTTGGATAGTATAATATCAAAATCTTGGAATGACCTCCTCCTGGAGAAAGGCAGGAGGAGGAGCCATTGGGTCAAGAAGGGAAGATATATCTACGCTGCAAGAGAGGCATGCCCTGAATCTGCATAGAAGGTTTTGCAAATTTATTTAAACAAAGCCCCCTTCTTTTTCTTTTATGAGCTATTTTGTTATAATAAGAGGCGCATTAGGCGTAGGCAAGACAACCATAGCAAGGAAGCTTGCTAAGATCATCGATGCTTCATATTTCTCTATAGATAAGGTCCTTTCTGAGAATAAGCTGGACAGGTGCGGAGAAGAAGGGATACCTGCAGCCAACTTCATCAAAGGCAACGATCTTGTTATCCCCGCTATAAAGAAGAGCCTCGCTGTAGGAAAACCTGTGATAATTGATGGTTGCTTCTATCGCAAGGAGCAGATCGAGCATTTCATCTCAAAGCTTGGCGGGAAATATTTTGTATTTACCCTGAAAGCTCCGCTGAAGATATGCATCGCCAGGGATAAAGGACGCGCTAAGACATACGGAAAGGATGCTGCAGCTGCTGTATTCAATATGGTATCAGAATTTGATTATGGGATAGTGATAGAGACTGAGGGCAGGACAGAAGAGGAAGTTGTGATTGAGATCCACGATAACCTTTCAGGGATAGACTGATTCAAGGCTCAAACCCATACTTTT
>CAYNQH010000212.1:0-1196 GCA_964399255.1 uncultured Methanosarcinales archaeon
GAGCTTTCTTCTTTCTGCTCCTTTACCGCTTTGTCAACATCGCAATATGAAGGGACGCCTTCTTCTACCATCCTTATGCCTATAGAAAGGCAGATATCTTCAATCTCACACCCATCTTCGCATGCTGCACCTTCACAAGGGCATTCCCCTCTGCATGCGATCTCCATCCCTTCTGGGATGCCGCATCCTGGAAAACTATTTGGATAGGTCCTTCCATCCTTCCCGCATACAGGGTCCCAGCTCAAAGGGCAGGGATTGACAGGTTCCTGACCTTCTATCTTGTAAGAATCAGCATAGAATCCTATCTTACACCTATCAAGGTCTTGTTCTTGCGCCTCAACCTTTTCAACATCTCTCAGCCTGACTGTAACATTGTTTCTTGTTAGTTCAGATCCCTTGCTTACCCAGATAACATCTCCATCGATAGAGAAGCCGCATCCATTCTCATTGTCCATCACATCAACGACCTTGACATCATGCTCTTCTCCATTTAACCTTAAAGACAGAGGTCTTTCTTGCTGAAGCCATTCCTCATGCCAGACATCATCAACTATCTGCCCATTGAATGATATATCGCACTTGCCATCCCTAAAGGCGTTCATAAATACCTTGACACCATTAGCGATCTTTGACTCGCCCTTTAATACCCATATATTCTTACCGTCAACCTCTATCCCGCAAGAGAGCCCGTTATCTGCTATCCTGTTAAGTTCGATCTTATGGAGTTTATTATCTGACCTAAAGACTATCTTATCTCCCTTTCCTACCCATAATCGATTGAGCTGGTCTCCTATGATATACTGGCACTTCGCATGTGTGCTGTTTATCATCATGGCGGTCAAGCTTGGGCAGCATTCCTTATCAGCAGGTCCTGCTAAGGGATCCCTGTTAATAACTTCACCATCCATAGCGCAGTGCAGAAATGGCTTGCAAACACCATTATGGCAGCCAGAAGGGCATTTTACCTTCTTAAAACAAACTCCATCATCTACACAAACAGGATCTTCTGGAAGTGTATCCAGATCATCCCTGCAAAAGTTTTCATAAAGGTGGCCATCATTAGTGCAATGATCCACAGAATACATTATCTGGTCTCCTGGTGATATCTCTCCTTGTTTGTAATAATCAATCCCCCCATCAGTATCTTGGCATATCACATTGGCCTTTGGAGGCTCACTTTGAGTGCATATGCTGAT
>CAYNQH010000212.1:1223-2791 GCA_964399255.1 uncultured Methanosarcinales archaeon
GCTAGGGTCAAATCTCATGTCTTCATAGTTCTTGTTATCTGTAACATCCTTAAAAGATATAGTCTTGGCAGACTCATCAATATCTGATATCTCTAAGATATGGATACTATTGCCCTCAATATCAGGGCCATTTTCCTTGCAGGCCATAAGAAGCAAACCTTCAAAATCACCTGTTGCAGATGTGCAGGCATCTCCTTCTCCGATAAGCATCATATCTTGGCATGATCCTTGCTCCTCTCCTTTCCCAGGGATGATGTTCCCATCTGATTTTAGATAAACAGGGATCTCAACTTTCTTGCCTTCTAAGTTCGTAAAGGAAAAAGTTATCCCTCTTGAGCTAGTATAGTCTTAATTGGCGTGAAACTTATATATCCTCCTATTTCAGATATTTCAAATATTATCGTGCCTATCTCCTTCAGAAAGACAGCTGAATGCGTTCCAAAAGTGTAATTGAGATCCTCGTACGACCTTCCTGTTGTCAGATCTTTCAGGTCTATCGTGTTAGATCCTACACCATTTATCTCGATTATATGAGGCTTTGAATCAGTTCCTACAACCAGAAGGGTCATGCCTTCAAAGTCTGAAACATCATCAGCATATTGGAGATTAGCAGGCAATAATAGCCTCTCTTCTGGTTGAGGACCTGTGCCCAACAAAAGCTTTCCCTCATCTGCAAAAAAAGGGATCTTAACAGGATCTGATAATCCAAAAGCTAAACTTCCTTTTCCTCCTCTTATACTAAGATCAATATCGGCACATCCATACTTCTGAGGATCTGCCGCCATTGGAGGTATATCCCCTTCTTGACTATCTTGACTATCTTGACTATCTTGACTATCTGGGTTATCTTGCTCTGCGCATTCTCTGATCACAAGATTATTGAACTCGCCTGTAACACAAAGCTCGTTTCCTTCTAGATCAGAATTTGTCCAGTCTGCAAGCGCTTTTGCAGCTTTTCTTGTATCCTGGTCGGTGTAACCTGCTGCAATGATATAGTATCTGCCATTCTGGCTTATGAACCTTATTTTTCCTTCGCCTTCCTTAAACCCCTTTAGGCAGGGCTCTGGATTTCCAAGAAGCTCGTCAGCAACCGCATTATTGCAAGGATTGCCTACAATAACCATATTATCTTCATCTATATTATTGATAACTTTTGAGTCTAATAATGCAGCGCCCACTGTCGGGGTTATGCACCCTCCGCCAAAGCTATCTCCATACAGGTCATGCATCATAGCCATATAATCTGTGCAATAGTTCTGCATGGCTGCTCCGATATCTACCGCCCCAAATACATCGCTTGCAGGAGCGCCATCCCCTACGATGATCTTTGCATTGAAAGAGCTTCCCTGCATGAACATACCGGGAAAGTTGCTGAGATCGTAAGCTCTTACTGCACTCATGCACAATACCAAAACAGTAAACATGATCAATATTCTTTTCATATTATCCACCTTTGTTTATTTGATCTAGGATAGAAAGACAGTTTAATATAAATACTTTAAGTGGAACAACATCATAAATTTCGTTCCAATCGCCTCTATTTTGTTAAAAAAACAGTATCCAGCCTT
>CAYNQH010000213.1:0-2786 GCA_964399255.1 uncultured Methanosarcinales archaeon
TCTGAGATTACAGGATAAGATGAAGAGTTGAGGCTTATCTTCAGCCAGGATGCATAAGAAGGGCTCTCTCCTCTGTTCCTTATGACTACTGATATGTTTATCTTATCATTGATCCTTGGATAAGGAGGGTCTATTATTATCTCCTCTACCGCAAGATCTATGACTCCTGATTCAGAACCTGTGCAAGGGTCAGCCTGGCACCTGTCTACTCCTTCCTTAGCATCAATATCGCAGCAGTACCAGTAGTAATAGTCTGAATGACCGCAGAACTGGAAGTTACAGTTGCATACATGATCAGCCTGGCCTTTACTGCATTCTCCCATACCTATAGGGCCGAAGGCAGTAGTGTTATCCTTAGGATTAGTAAGGCAGATTTTCTCATCGTCCATATTCCTGTTGATTATACCTACATTATCCGAATCAAGAGAGTCACAATAGCACTTTGTACAGCTCTTATTGCATCCATCATAAGGAGTCTGGTTTATCTCTGCGACACAGTCTGCATTAGTATAGTTGACTTCTGGAAGATCATCCCACCTGGACCTGTTGGTGATATTGTTATAATAGCACATCTTAAGGTTGTCTATCTTCTCCTCCTTGACAGAATCTCCATCAGGGATTGCGCAGAAGCATTCATCACAGTCAAGCTCGCATCCTTCAGCCGGCCTCTCGCCTGGAAGGGCTATGCATCTGTCTGCATCATCAAGGGACATCCCGTAATCGTTCTGGAAGTCTGTCTCGTTGAAGCTCCCCTGATCACAATATTCCGGGAAGAACAGGCAGCCTCTCTGGTTATTGCCAAGAGTATATGAATCAGAGAATGCAGAATAAGCTAAAGAGAGGAAAATCAGACCTAAGACTAACAAAATCACCTTTTTGCTCATTCTGGCCATTTAAAAAAGAGCAGCATATAAATAGTTTTTCATTTAAAATAAGGCCAGATAAGCCTTCTAAAGGGAAATATTTATAAATAACCGGATTAAATTTATATCAGACGAGGTGTCTTGGTGATACAGAAAAAAGACCTATTCATATTTTGGAATGCATTCCTGCTTTTGATGATAGGCATAGTCCTTTTCAGGATGCCTTCAGATCTTTCTCCGACAGGGTTCTCGGTTATAGAAAAGACAGATCCTGCTCAGAAGTTCAACTTCTTCTTCCTTGTTGCACTGGCTGTGGCTGCAATAATAGTGACAGTGATCCTTATGGATGTATATAAGAAAAAGCCTCAGTAGACTGCCCTTGTTCTGATTCCGAAAAGATTATAAATGATAGTCCTAACTTCATCGAAGGGGGACATGGAAAGCCATATAGCAAAGATAGACGAATCCTTGAAGAAGAACGAGACTGTAGTTTTCTCTGCAAACTGTGAGATCATATACAGCGGACGCGCCGAGAGCTTCCTAGCAGAAGGCGACAGGATCATAATGATAAAGCCTGACAAGACCTTGATAATACACCAGCCTATAGGATCCTCTCCTGTGAACTACATGAAAGAGAATACCGAGCATAGGATAACCAGCAATGAAGAAGGAACTTTCTTGAGGAGCAGGAACATAGCGCTTAAGGAATGGATGGACATAAAGCTCAACAGGATATACTTCTCAAATGCCTATGCATTGGAAGACGGGCAGAAGCTGCAGCTGTCTGGAACAGAGAAGGACATGAGCGACATGCTCTATGCTCGCCCTGACCTGATAGAACCCGGATTCAAGGCAGTAAGCAGAGAGGAGCAGACAAGGTACGGATTTCTTGATGTGTTCGGCCATGACAGGGATGGAAACCTTGTGATAATAGAATGCAAGAGATACAATGCAGACCTTGGAGCGGTTACTCAGCTCAGAAGGTATGTTGAGAAGATGAAGCAAAGCAAAGGCACAGACAAGATAAGAGGCATAATGGCTGCTCCAAAGATAAGCTCTAATGCACTGAAGATGCTTCAGGACTGGGGCTTTGAGTACAAGATCATCAAGCCACCTATGAGATACAGGAAGTTCGACAAGAAGCAGAAAAGTTTAGGTGAATATTAAAAAAAGAAAGAGATTACTTAGCCTTGCCCTTGCTTCCGAACACTACCATCCTTCTCTCGACAACCTGCTGCATCAGCTCCCTTGCAGGAGAGAGTATATGCCTCGGGTCGAAATCACCTGGAGTGGTCTTAAGGTATTTCCTTATCGCAGCATCAAAAGCTATCCTGAGATCTGTATCTGTATTTATCTTGTTTATCCCCAGCTTCACAGCTTTCCTGACAGATGAATCATCTACACCATGGGCATTGCCGAGCTTGACACCCCACTTCTTCGCGAGCGCAACAATATCATAAGGAAGGCCTGATGCTCCATGAAGCACCAAAGGCATCTTTAGCTTCTTCTTTATCTCATCAAGTATCTTGAAGTTGAGGTGCGCCTTGCCAGCAAACTTATTAGGGCCGTGAGATGTGCCTATAGCTACAGCGAGGGAATCGATGCCTGTCCTCTTCACGAAATCTACTGCCTTCGCAGGTTCAGTGTAGATTATCTTCCTGGCGCTGACCTGGTCCTCTTTCCCGCCTATAGTGCCAAGCTCTGCCTCTACGCTGACACCTTTCTTATGCGCGAGCTGGACAACTTTCTTTGTCATGCTGATGTTCTTCTCATATTCAAGATGGCTAGCGTCTACCATGACAGAGGTCCAACCACTATTTATGCATCCCCTTATGTATTCCATGTCAGTACCATGATCAAGATGGAGGCACACCGGCACTTTCGCTCTCTCAGCAGCCTCATAGACCATCGATTTGAGCATGC
>CAYNQH010000214.1:0-2777 GCA_964399255.1 uncultured Methanosarcinales archaeon
GTTGAGGATCTGGGCGTTCTTTATGCCTGTCAGATTCATTCCCTGGTTGAAGCCTTCTACAACACAGTTTTTTATGGTTATGTTCTCGAAGATCGTGAAGTCCTGCCTTAGGCCGCTAATGTTGTTCAGTATTGGGTTTATGTCTGCTAGGTTGTTTGTTCTTGCTGTCCATTCATCAAGAGGCAGTTCTGTGTCTGCGTAGATGCCTGCTCCTGTGCCTGTTCCTGTCAGCTTATTCCCATTGCAGTCGAGCTCTATGTTGCTTCCTGAGATGATAACAGCCCCATCGCTGCCTGCATCATCTACATTCTGGTTAGAGCAGATCGTTACCTGTGTATTTGAGGGTATTATGAGATCATCAGTCACATCTACACAGCTCAATGTTGTGTATTCAGTAAAATGGGGCACAGTAAAGACAACTTTATTGTTCTTGTACTCCAAAATTTTGCAGCCGTCGCAGATCTTGTTGTCCTGCATGATGACTGGCATCTTATCATATCTTATATTGTACAAAGTTATTGTTGCAGGCATGTTGAGCTCTGGCAGCATATCTGAGTTGACGCTTACAAAGTTCTCTCCAAGTTTTACATATTCATCTAGATCTTTCTTCTTGATATCAATTTCTTGGTCAAATTCGATCTTGGCCTTGCCTTGCTCTTCTATGACTAGCTTGCCGTTAGCGATATCTGATACTGCGCCGGTTATCTTGCTCAATTCATTTCTGGCTATCTCGCTTTTTATCTTATTCTCGCCAGGATCATCATCTGTGATTATCTGTGAGGTTATCTTATCAAATGAGAATGCGATAGGTAAAACTAATAGTGATACCAAAAGAATCAACAATATAATCTTTTTCATTGGCGTTTTCATTCCACCAAGCCCCCACCATATATGTTATACTGATTTTTGTCTCAATATATAATAAAACTTTTAAACTTTTATATCTTAGTTTATAATAGTATATACCACCCCAAATCTGGCCTTTTAAGGCACTGCAGAGATATTTTGTCTCCATAGGGATAGAACATTGTTTAATATAAAAAACTTTCTATTTTTTACTATCAAAAAGTGATATTGTAGGTAGGCAAATGTTTAAATAAAGGCCTTGTAACCCTCAGAACATGAGAATATTGGCATTCGCAGACCTGCATGGCAGCAAGGTAGGGATGAGAAAGATCGAGGAGAAATCTAAGTTTGCAGACATACTGATCAGCGCAGGAGATCATTCTATCTTTGAGCAGAACATGAAGGAGATAATGGGAAAGCTGGATAACCTTGGCAAGACAGTGCTGATGATACACGGCAACCATGAATCAGAGACAGTCCTCAAAGGAATGTGCAAGCATTATACTAATATAGAGTTCCTGCATGAGAAGATATATAGGGTTGATAATTATGTCTTTCTCGGCTATGGAGGAGGGGGGTTTGCATTGGAAGATCCAAGGTTCACAAGATGGGCTGAATCCATAATCCCCCAGCTCAGGAAAGAGGATAAGATAATACTCATAACCCATGCGCCTCCCCATAAGACAAAGCTTGACCTAATATGGGAAGAGCACTGCGGAAACAAGTCAATAAGGAGGTTCATAGATCTTATCGATGTGCACCTTCTCATATGCGGCCATCTCCATGAGAATGCAGGCAAGGAAGACAAGGTCAAGAAGACGCATATAATAAATCCTGGGCCGTACGGCAAGCTGATAGAACTATGAGTCTGAATAGCTTCTGATAAGCGCTGATACTATCCTTGCATCAAACTGTTTCTCCTTCTTCATCCTTTGGACAAGACATCTCTCAGCATTTTTCATTATTCTCGCTAAGAAATCAGCTATTCTAGTTTCTTTCTCTTGGTCGATGCCCTTGTTATGCATCTCATATAGCTTCTGTATATCTTTGTAAAGGCTTCTTTCATTTTTAGAGTGTTTGATCAGCTCCTGGTACTCGTTTGCGAAAAGGCTTATCCTGTTGTTTATGTTCTCTTCCTCCTCGCTGAAGCCTCCAAGCTCGCTGTAGATCATCCTTCCGATGACCTCTCTTGAATCTATATCATCTATCTTAGCAAGGACCTCTTCTACCTTATCATCTTTATTGGAATATTCGATCGCTTCTTTGCCGACAATCTGATAGATAGCCTCTTGGTTGTATTCAAATAATACATTCCTGTCAAAGTCCATATCAGAGCATCTTTTGAGCTCTTCGATAGCTACCGCATGGCTCATCATCCTCTTATAGGACCTTTCTGTTGTCATAGAGTCAAATGCGTCTGCGACCATCACTATCCTGGCATATAAGGGTATCTTCTCATCCTTGAGCCTGTCAGGATATCCTGTCCCATCTAGCCGTTCATGATGCCACATCGCTACCTCGCTGATTTCACTAGGGAGATTGTAGGGCATAAGGATTTCAGCGCCTTTCATAGGATGGTTATGTATCAGGCCCATCTCATCAGGGAGATAGGTCCTGTTGCTGAAAAGATGGTCTTTCTTGATCTCTATCTTGCCTATATCATGCAGGGAAGCTGCTGTTGAGAGCAGGTCTATCTCTTTTTCATTCATCCCTAGGGCCTTCCCTATCTTCTCTGAATAAAGCCTGACATTCAGGGTGTGGTTCCGGGTGTATGGATCAAAGTTTTCAAGAGCGATGTACAGTGTCTGTATGATATCTATAGTGTGGTTCCTTACCCTCTCCTCCAGGTCTTTTATGTGCGTAACATCCCTCACGAATCCGAGGGTGCCTGTCGGTTTTCCCTCTTTGTCTTTCATCAGGCTGATTGAGAA
>CAYNQH010000215.1:0-2774 GCA_964399255.1 uncultured Methanosarcinales archaeon
ATCAGGCGTAAGCCTTATCCTTATATCATCTAAGATGTTCGAACCCATGATATGCCCCATTGCCCCTATTCTTAAGTGGTATTTTATACCCTTATAAACAAGTGAGGTGATGTGGTTTACCCCATTTTCATCTAAAATATACTTACTAATAAGTAATGACAAATAGAAAGATTTATATACTATAAAATAAGATTCACAGACATGAGCCTAGAAGAAGCTATAAAAAAGATATTTGAGCAAAAGAAAGGCAGGATCCTTGTAGTCGATGATAGATGCAGGGAGGAAAATAGCCCTGGTTATGATGAGCATATAAGGAATGAAGCAGCATGCACAGCCTATGCGCATAAAAATGGTGTTGACTTATGGCTGATTGATGTAGACCATAACACCATCCTAGAAGACAGCAAAAATAATGGTTATTTTACTGAACAAAATTGGGACATAATCCTGGTCCATGCTAATGTGAACAATCTAAGCCACCATATATTTCATGAGCTTAACTTTAACAAGATAGGTACATTTGTTCCTGATCTCACAAATAACTCCTGCACTGTGCCTCTTTTGATGGAAAAGAATCCGGACAGTAAAATAGTATACTTCCTGCCTCAATTTGAAGGCATCATTGAGAAAGTGGTAGACAAGATAGGGGATATGTTTATAGATGATGAAGCAAAAAAGGTCATGAAGAGGATAGATGATGACACATATCCCACTCTCATGCATTACCTTTGCGAGGTCATCACCGGAAGAAGCTTAGGAAAGATAGCTCCTAATGTCAGTGCAAGGCAGCATGACCGCAAGAACAAGATATGGAAAGAAGGATACCTCCCTTATATAGATAACTCTCTTCATGCAGACAATCTTCAAAGCGTAACAAAATATCATTTTATCATACTCAGCGACAAAGAGATCTCGCTGTTAGGAAATTACAGCCCTCATGCAGAAGAGAAGGTTAAGGTCGCACCTCTGGATTACAGGATAGGAGAGGAAGAGCTGGTAAACTGCGCAGCAATCTTTATCGACAACTCATGGAACAAGCTGGTGCACAAAGGCGCATTAGGCGAAGGCCTCGATGCCTTAAAGCAGGTGAGGGCGCAGCTTGATGAGAAAGGGGTCAAGATACCGATAGTGTACCAATCAGGCCATGATCTTGATAGGTTTAGCATAGAAGAAAGAAAGGAGATAGAATCATTAGGTGCTGTCCTTGCAGCAAAGGACATATTCCCAAAAGTGTGCCTAAGCAGGGAGACTTCAGAGAAGGAGCAGGAGATAAGCAGGATTGCGCAGAAGAACCCAAGATTGGAAAGCTATGTTGCAAGGGTGGTCGAGTTTGAGAACAACAACGAGCTAAGGTCTGACAGGTTCCACGTTGTATGCACCAAGATTGTTGGGATCGATATGATGGAGGATGCGGATAAATATGTCCTGTTCAAGCAGCTAAGGATAGGAAGCGATGTCTTTAACCACCGGATGTATGTGCTTTCATTGTTCCATACAGAACTTAAGGGCCAGACCAGCAATGATAAGATCCAGGCCAATGTCCCCTACTTCTTCACATTCTCAAGGCTCAAGAAAGGGCTCGGAAAATTTGGAAGGTTCATCGAGGGGTTTAAGGAAGATTATAACAGGATAATAACCTCTGCAGAGCACAACGAGAAGAGGACAATATCTCACAACGATGCAAAAGCTGACAACTGGTTCAATGACGCTGTGCTGGGAGATACCTCAAACGCTTCGCCAGGGACAGAGTACAAGGATATTGCACGTTCACTCATGGACATAGAGAACCCGGACAGATACAGTATAGTCTCGGATATAAGCAAGATACTATGCTATATAGACTCATATGCCTCGATCAGAGAGAGCATAGATCCTGGATTCAAGGTCGACAGGCAAGAGTTCAGGAAGAATGTCCTGGAAGCCGCATTTGTCGAAAGCTTAAGGCTGGCCTATTTCAAGAAGCAAAGGACAAAAGAGGAGCCTTTAGTGGATGCCTATATAGCACTCGCCCATCTTTATCTCAGCCATTCAAAGGGTCTATCGGAAGAGCCAGCCCTAGCATCGGCACGATAGATGAATAAATTATCCTCAGTACCTCAAGGCTTTTGTGCATGAATGCAGACATAGACCTTGACTTAAGCTTTGCAGAGAGCTCTTGATTTATTTTCTCGTTTGTCCCATATAACGATTCGAAGTCCTTGTTGAGGAAGGCCTTATAAGCCTTATTATAATAACCCCCAATCTTGCTGAAGAAAGCCTCTTCAGCAGGTTTTTTGCTCATCTCTGCCATCCTAGCTATATCTGTCTGGATCATGAGAAGATGCACCAGAAGAGAGTTCATCTCAAAACCTTCTTTTCCTTTGATGTAAGAGAAGATATACCTCCTGCAGAAATTATCATATTTCCTGTATTTGCCTGTCAGATCCATGACCTCCTGCCTCTGATCGCCTTTAATGACCAGGTCCATAGACTCTGAGATTATGAAGAACATCTTCCTAAGGATAGAATTATAGTTCTCCAGAGAAGGTTCTGAAATCACCTCGAGAACGCAGGAATCTGCCTTCTTTTCCATTACCTCCATCTCAAAGAAAAGCTCTTCTACCAGCTTCTGTATCATAGGAACCTGCTTTGATCTTATCCTTATCCTGCCATAACCCTGCCTGTAGAGCTCGTTGAGGAGGAATCTCATGTTCTTCTCGTATCCAGCATCAATCACGACGCTTACCTCTCTTTTCTTCTTCACAGCTTCAGGAGAGATCTTCAGGCTGCCGTTT
>CAYNQH010000216.1:0-2771 GCA_964399255.1 uncultured Methanosarcinales archaeon
CAAGCAAAGGTGTAGCTACCTCCAGGAATCCATTGCTGTTGAAGTGCTCTCTCGCAGCATTGACTATCTTATGCCTGAGCATGAGGTTCTTCTGCATGCTTGGCCTTCTAAGATCAAGATACCTGTATTTCATCCTCATCTCATCGCCGGCAACTTTAGTGTCATCTATCTCTATAGGGGGCACCTCTGCTGAATTGATTATGACTATAGAATCTGCAATCACCTCAATATCTCCTGTCGCGAGCTTAGGGTTTGCCATACCTTCTTTCCTTGCCCGTACTTTTCCTTTTATCTCTATGACAAATTCTCTTCTTAGCTTCTCGGATTCCTTATGGGATCTTGGATCATGCTCTGGATCAAATACTACCTGGGTTAGGCCATACCTATCCCGTAAGTCTATGAATATTATGCCGCCGTGGTCTCTTCTTGTGTCTACCCAGCCCTGCAACAGGACTTCCTTTCCTATGTCTTCTTTTCTTAAATCACCGCATTTATGTGTTCGTTTCATGAGATTTTGGTATTCAATGCGCATTTATATAGTTTTTGGGGTAAGAGCTGTCAAGAAGAAGGTTAGCATCAGTAATGTGCAGGCCTTTCTGTAGGATCATCAGAGCTGACAAGGGGGAGGTCCCTTACGGGGAACGTCAGCCCCACAATAAAAATAATCCAGGCCGAAGCCGACGCTAACCCGAGCAAAGCGAGATTCTTGACAGCGAAGTCTTTAAAGGCTGAATTTGAGGGTCTGAAATGCCTAAAATACCTCACTACACTGCTTATTTTACCACTTAATAGGGACAACAAAACCGAAAGGTTTATATACCAGAAGAACTTTCTATAGATTATCAATTGGTAAAGGTATACAATATGACAAAGAACAGACCATACGCACAACATGACTCAGTATATGATATAGCAGCAGGACTGAGAGGAGATGAGAGAAAATTGCTCTCTCCAGACAGGGCGATCTTCGCAGCACTGTGCGGAGTCCTTAATCTCAATGATGAAGCAAGAAAAAAGGAGATCCTAGGGCGGGAAGCTTACGATGCTGCACAGCAGTATGGCAATATGGTGGTCTCAGGAGAGCTTTCTGATTTCATAGAGCTTGCACCTGAAGCCTTACCAGTACAGAAAGAGAAAGTCTGGGGCAAAGGATTTCAGTACACAGACAAGACCAAGAAAAGAAGCTTAGAAGAAGCGATGAAAGACCCTCACAAAAGAAACAGGGTAGTAGCAGCAAGGTTAAGAAGGGAATACTTCCCCGCAACAGGAAGCTTCCTAGCAAGACATTGCGCTGATGATTATAATAATTGAGGTAGAAAAAATAGGTGATGAAAGATGACAGAAGAAAATTATGAACCAATATTCACAGACCCCCTGCAGGAGAAGCTAAGAGAGATGGAATCAAAGTCCAGTTCTCCAAGCCTTGAAGGCAAGAGGCAGACCTTATCAGAGATGGCAACCTTTCTTGCAAGGAAGGCAAAGTCTGCTGTAACACTCCAGGATAATGAGCCAAGGTACAACTCTTACTCTGAAATGGTCGAGGACTATTTTGACAAGCTTGACCCTGAAAGGAATATGGACATGCCTGCAATAAGAAAGGCTGCTGCAATTGAGATGCTGGAAGAGTATCTAGCAGATGCATCCTCATTTAAGAGTGATGCTGGCTTTGTAAACTGGGACTCTTTCCATCGTTATCGCAACAGGAAAAGCCAGACTCCTGCTTACCATCTTCTTATAAAGGATCTGGAAGAGGCTACAAAGTCAAGGAGCAGCTGGACATTAGGTATGATCGAGGCAAGCTTAAAAGCTACGGTCGAGAATGCAAAAGAAAGATGCCTTCCTGAAGAAGCAGAGTATATCCATATTATGGCAAGGAAGATAATAAAGCTTGCAGAATCGAGGAAAGATGCTTTCGCAGGATCATATGTCCCTAGAGAAAAAAGGGATGCTGTAATCTGCCAAGGATAAGTTCTATTTTTTACATTCTTTCTTTTTCTCATAAAACTTTATAAACTAGTTTATAACACCCGGATGTTCTATGTTCAAGATAACATCAGAATCAGGAAAAGCAAGGACAGGTATCCTTGATACAGCGCACGGCAAGATAGAGACACCTTTCTCCATGCCTGTAGCTACCAAGATGAGCGCGAAGTATGTAAGCCCTATAGATCTTGAGGAGATGGGAGCAAAGGCGATAATATCAAACGCGATGCTGCTTTCCATGAAACCCGGCTCAGAGTTCATAAACGATCACGGAGGGATACATAAGTTCATGAACTTCAAAGGGGTAATATTTACAGACTCTGGAGGTTTCCAGATGAAGAAAGACCATCTTTTCATCAGCATAGATGATCTTGGAGTCCAGTTCAGGGACCCTTATTCCGGCAAGAAGACAAAGCTCAGGCCTCATGATGTCATGAAGATAGAGGCTCAGATAGGGAGCGATGTAGCGATGTGCCTAGACCATATGCCTGACTACCAGGCAGGATACAATGATGTTGTAGAAGCCACAAGGCGGACGCATCTCTGGGCAGAGAAATGCAAGAGGGCGCACGACCTTTACAAGAGAGAGTTCAATCCTAAACAGCTTCTGTTCGGCATAGCGCAGGGAGGCATGAACAAGGAGCTTAGGGAGAAGAGCGCGAAGTTCATCAACGAGCTTGACTTTGACGGCATAGCGCTCGGAGGCCTGGCATTAGGAGAGCCGCAAGAAGAGATGTACAAGATCCTGAACATACAGATACCCCTTCTGAACAAGGAGAAGCCAAGAT
>CAYNQH010000217.1:0-2760 GCA_964399255.1 uncultured Methanosarcinales archaeon
CAATAAGCTTCTCTACCATCCCTTCAAGAACATGGTCTATCAGGGTAGCTGTTGCTGTATCTGAGACAACTATCTCAAGGGCTTTCTCCTTGCTTAGCTTGAACAGCCCGAAATCTATCTCTTCTATATCCGATGATTCAAGGAGGGAATAATCAAAGATTATCAGCTTATAATTCTCTCCTTTGATCCTCTCAAGATCCCCTGAGATGTAAGCTTTGTTGAAGCTGTCAAGGTCTTCCTTGCCTAAAGCTGGGAGCTCTTCTGAGTCAGGATCCATCAAAAGCCCGGCATAGATCTTTTCTCCTTTAGCAAGAAGGACCAGGTTAGATGATCCAGCAATATTCTCCTTCAGGTCCATAGCATCAGAATATAGCACATATCCCAAGATAAAAAAGGACAATAAAAGAACTGCATTTATTGCAAGTATATATTTTAAGAATCTCATCAGCCTGAAGTATCTTCTCTTCTTTCCACCTTGTCCTGCTCTGCCCTTAGGACAATCTTAGATCCGTCAATCTCAAGAGTTATCACCTTAAGATCGTTGATTATGATATCGTTTCCTTCAAGATAGTAAGATACGTTAAGGTCCCTTATCCTCACCTTCTCTATGTTTGGGAACTCAAGGACTTTTGTTGCGACTGCACCTTTCTTGTGGGGATTATTGACATTAAACAAAGCTATGACTGCTGTCTTGAACTCATCATCAGAGCCTGCTCTTGGCTTCCTGCCCAGCATCGCGGACTTTGTCTTGTATTCCTGTTTTTCCACCATAAGCTATTCCAAAAAACAGCTAACTTATAAATATTGCTATTTTCTGACCTCTTTTATGTCTATGACCCCGTCTACAGACCTTATCCTGGATATAAGCCTTTTAAGGTCCAGATCGATAGTCTCTTTTACCGTAAGGGTTATAGAGACCTTGCCTTTTCTCGTCCTGGTGTTTACAGAATGAAGGTTTATCTTCTCATCGGCTATGACATTAAGAACATCAGCAAGCAGGCCTACCCTGTCAAGTACTGTCGCCCTTATCTTGATTATCCCTTTCTCTTCCTCGCCTGCCCATCTGACCACCACCACCCTCTCATTTTTTAAGGCAGCTATATTCGGGCAGTCTTTCCTGTGTATCGTTATCTTCTTATCTTTTGTAAGGAATGAAAGTATAGGTGAGCCGTATTCAGGCGAGCAGCACTTTGAGAATTTTACAGGATACTGCTTGCCGCTTATCTCTATCTTGCCAAGAAGGTTCTGCTTCATCTCATCTTCATCTCCCTTCTTGATCCGGTCATCAACCTTTATGTTAAGAGCTGACCTTATCTTGCTCCTTGCCTTTGCTGACTTTACGAAAGTAAGCCAGTTCCTTGAAGGGACAGCATTGTTCTTGGTGAGGATATGCACTATATCCCCGCTGCGCAGTATATGATCAAGAGGGACTATCTTATTGTTTACCTCTGCTTTCGAGCAATGATTGCCTATGTTAGTATGGACTGCGTAAGCAAAATCGATAGGTGTGGCCTTCTCAGGCAGGGAGATAGGATCTCCTTTAGGGGTGAATACCACTATCTCATTCTCAAAAAGGTCTACCTTCAGGCTCTCTACAAACTCTTTCGCAGTCTTCGAGTCCTGTTTCCATTCAAGTATCTGCTTAAGCCAGCTTATCTTCCTGTCAAACTTCTTGTCCCTCTCAGTGCCTTTATATCTCCAATGAGCAGCTATCCCTTCTTCTGCTATAAGATGCATATCCTTCGTCCTTATCTGTATCTCGACTATCCTTCCATGACCTCCCATGACAGAAGTGTGGAGGCTCTGGTAGCCGTTAGCCTTAGGGACAGCTATATAATCCTTGAACCTGCCAGGCACAGGCTTCCAAAGGTCATGTATCACTCCCAGAGCAGCATAGCATTCTGGTATGGTATTTGTGATTATCCTTATAGCTATGAGATCGTATATCTCATTGAACCCCTTATTCTGCTTCTTCATCTTCTGGTAGATAGAATAGAAATACTTAGCTCTGCCTTCTATCTCTACCTCGATGTTATGTTTCTTAAGGTTCTCCAGTATTATCCTTATGAACTCTCTGGTGTTCTTCTCTCTCTGCTCCCTCTTGCTGGAGATCTTCTCAGTGAGCATCTTGTATATCTCTGGCTGGAGATATTTCAAGGCAAGATCCTCAAGATCCCCTTTGATGAATCTGATACCCAGCTTATGGGCTATAGGCGCATATATATCAAGGGTTTCCTGCGCTATCCTCTTCTGCTTATCCACCCTGAAATATTTCAGGGTCCTCATGTTGTGGAGCCTGTCTGCAAGCTTTATCAGCATAACCCTTATGTCTTTAGTGGTGGCAAGAAGCACTTTCCTCAGGTTCTCAGCAGAATATTCTTCCTTGCTCTCGAACTGGACGCCCTGGACCTTTGTGACTCCTTCTACAAGGGTGGCTATCTCCTCTCCAAACTCTTTAGAGACAAGTTCTAAAGGGACTTTAGAATCCTCCACGATATCATGCAGCAACGCAGCGCATAATGTAGCAGTATCTGCCCTCAGCTTGGTAAGTATCTTCGCAGTCTCAACAGGATGCACAAAATACTGCTCCCCTGAAGCACGAAGCTGGCATGCATGCACCTTATGGGCAAAATCAAATGCTTTGCGGATAAGGTTCTTGTCTGCATTAGGATTGAACTTAAGGACTTCCCTTATGAAATTTTCCCATGTATCATGTATCAATGGAGGTTCTGGCATTCCTCTGGAAAACTATTTATACTA
>CAYNQH010000218.1:0-1756 GCA_964399255.1 uncultured Methanosarcinales archaeon
TTGAAGACGAGGCTGCAGCAGAAGAGGTTGTAGCTGAAGAGGTAGCAACAGAAGATGTTGTTGCAGAAGAACCTGCTGCTGAGGAGGCTGAAGTTGTTGTTGAAGACGAGGCTGCAGCAGAAGAGGTTGTAGCTGAAGAGGTAGCAACAGAAGAACCAGCTGCTGAAGATGTTGAGGGAGCAGGTGTCACCCCAGACTCATCATTCCTATGGAGTCTTGAGAGGATGGGAGAGACAATAAGCCTTACAATGACCTTCGACAGCGAAGCTAAGGCTGAAAAGGCACTTAACTACGCTGAAGAGAGGATGGCAGAGCTTGAGCAGATGATGAACGAGGGCAATGTCGAGGCAGCTGAAGATGCAGCAGCCGCACAGGAAGACCTTCTTGACGAGGCTGTAGCAGCTTCTGAGAGCATCTCTGACAGCGACCCTGAAGCAGAGCTACAGGCTCAGACAAGAGTCCAGGCTAGAGTAGAGGCTCAGCTTACCCAGATGGCAACAGTAAAGAGCAACATCCTAACAAAGATGGCTGGAAGGAACCCTGAGCAGGCTGCTAAAGTCGGTGCTGTATTCGAGAAGATACTGACAAAGCAGACTGAAGTCAAGGCAAAGGTTGCTGCTAAGCAGGACAAGGCCAAGATAAAGGTCAAGGCTAAGACCGGCAAGACTAACGGAGAGATCCAGGTTGGTGAAGAGGAGCAGGTTGCTACACAGAACGAAGGCAGCGAAAATAAAATCAAGACTCAGGAGAAGGTAGCTAAGGGCAAAAAAGGCTCTGACGCTTCCGAACAAGAGCTTGAAGTAGAGGAAGAGACTGTCTCTGACTCTGCTGCTGAAGAAGTTACTGTTGTAAAAGGAAAGGGTAAGAACAAATAAGCCCTTTTATTTTTTCTTTATTTTTTTTAATCTTATTATCTTATCTTTGAGGCGTGCGATAAACCCTTCTTCTTTCTTTATATCTTCCTTGTATTCTTTGAATTCTTCCTTAGAGAATAAGACCTTATCCTGTTCCTTAAGAGTATTCACTTTTGGCTTGAGCTTTTTCTGCCACTTGTTTTTATCTGCCATTTTTAATGTTTATATATTCTATATAATATAAATTTTTCCATTTGCCATAACGAACCTGACCTTTTCGTTTATCTTTACATCCTTGCTGTTCTCCGGCTTGACGCTCTGGTAGCTTTCAGGATCTATTATCTCAAGGTGAGGATAGTTCTTTGATACTATTCCTGTCTTCTTCTCAAGCAGCTCAGCTTTCTTCTGAGGGTAATCGAATGATGCGCTCTTCCTCGTGACAAGATCCTCTCCTGTTATGGTCTTCCCCATCTTTTTGATGTTGATTATGCTCTTGTCTATCTTTACTATATCTCCTTTCTTGAAAAGAGGGAGCTCAACCAGTATGTTCATCCTGTACAGGTCCCTGCTCTTCTGCTTATCCCTGCTGAAAAGTTCAGGGTTCACATTGACCTTGCCTCCAAACTTCTTCTGTATCCCTTTGGCTAGGTTCTGGATGAAGTGCTGCTTTGAGATGTAGAAATCCATTCCTTTCTTATGCATGACCTCTTTGGTTATGAATGCCCCTCTATCCTTGTTCCTCATCACTTCATTCCTTACATAGTTGATAACCTCATCATGAGGGTTTCTCAGCTGTAATACCCCTTCAAAATACTGCTGGTGTATCGAACAGTTTGGGCAGTAGGTGAACTCTATATCTGCAGGGACCATGTATGTCTCTTTCTGGACCATGTCAGAAGCGG
>CAYNQH010000218.1:1766-2747 GCA_964399255.1 uncultured Methanosarcinales archaeon
TTATCTCAAGCTCAAATCCTTCCTTGACTCCAGGTCCTGGCTTGACATCCAGGATAGGCTTTATGATCATCTTAGCTTTCTTGTTCGTTGTTACCTTCTCTTTCGCTACGTCAATTATGGCCTGGTTGAGAGTGTCATACTTTGTCCATTTATTCTTGAAGAAATGTTTCTTGCATATCACACATATCTTTACGGTTATATCTTTTACATTGGTTATCAGAGGATTCTTTGCAGCGCTGCAGCTATCGCATAGCCCCTTTGTTCCTTTCTTCCCGCACATAGGACAGAAGATCATAAATTGAAATGTTATTGTTTTGTTTATATACCTTTTTGTTTGGATCCTTGTAAACTATCCATCAGAATATCCTTGATATAGGACTTAGGGACCTTAAAACAAGACCCTTTAAAACCAAAACCTTTATATGTAATAGGCTCAGATTTTGGTATTAAATTGGCTAAAAAGACAAGATTGACCATCAAGAAGGCTTTAGGCAAGGCTTGGTATATCCTTTGGGAGGACGAGTCCTGGTATAGCTGGGTAATAAGCGCTTTTGTAGCTTTCTTGCTCATAAAATTCATAGTATACCCGGGTCTGGGCCTTATTTTTGGCACTAGCTATCCTGTTGTAGCGGTCATATCTGATAGCATGGACCATAAGATGGGATTTGATGAATGGTGGAGCTCAAGAGCTCAATGCGATTTTGGATTATGCAGTCAGGGAGATTTCTACAGCTCTTTCGAGGTATCCAAAGAGGATTTCTTAGGGTTCAAGTATTCTCAAGGATTCAAAAAAGGGGATATAATGGTCGTTAGGGGGAAGAGACCGGAAAAGATAGAAGTTGGAGATACGATAATATTCATGAGCTATGAAGGGAACCCTATAATCCATAGGGTGATAAAAAAGTGGGAGTATGGGGGAGAGTACCTTTTCCAGACAAAAGGGGACGGCAATCCTGCTTCGATCTCACTGTATAATCTCTC
>CAYNQH010000219.1:0-1009 GCA_964399255.1 uncultured Methanosarcinales archaeon
TGCGTGTATGTCAACCTGCTCTCCTTCTGTGAAGACCTCATTGACAGTTATCTCCTTGCCTAATTTTTCCTTTGCATATGCAAGCTTCTCCTCGAATGACTTGCCGCCTATGCCCACTTCAAAAAGCTCGGGCTTCTTCTTTCCTAGGCCTGTAAACTTAGGCTGTGTATATACTAGAAGTCTTATATCCTCATAGTCTGCAGGGTTTATCTGCTCTGCCTTCTTGTCATCGACCTTCTTCCTCTTAGGTATCTTCCTTTCGAGCTCCTTGTCGATCTTTGCTATGATCTCTGTTGCAACTACTTTTCCATATCCTCCTTTCTTGTAGAGTTTTATGGAGGCGACCTTTATAGGAGGGCATTCGACGATTGTTGCAGGGCAGACGATGTCTTCCCCTTTTGTCATGCTCTTCTTCCTATTGTCAGTGACCATAAGATGTGTCATGCCTGCCTTATATCCTGCAAAACCAAGAATCTTAGCTTCAGGTTTCTCTGCCCAGGCCCTTACTCTAGGATATATCCTTTTAGCCCTCTTTCTAGGCCAGAATTGCATTGATCCTCTTCGAGGCCATTTTACGTTTGGCATTTTGTGAACCTTCTATCTGTTTTTTGTTAAAAAGCTTGAATCGAGCTTTTCGGATTAAAAAGAGCCTATTGGTAAAACCTTTCCTTTCAAGAACGAGTTTGACTCAAACTTCGTACTGAAAGGCTTTTTTTCAGGCTCGGTTTGTTATGTTACCGTGTTTAAACCCTTTTTGCGTCTAAACACCTTTTCTCTGTAATTTTTTATGAATTTTTCAAGACTTTATAAAGCTTGTTGTTATTCATCTTGAGTAAGAATATTTTATTGATTTGATTTTTATATGATATCTACTATTAAGTAGTTAAAAAATAGAAAGCTTTAAATAGTATTATCATAAAACTAAGTTCTGGGGGGTTTTAAAGGTGTTTTAATGGTTTCAAAGTCTCTTAGATGGATATGGAAGCAGAAAAATAAATTTATCGCTGCC
>CAYNQH010000219.1:1019-2746 GCA_964399255.1 uncultured Methanosarcinales archaeon
GATATAGATACCTTATCGAGAATCCTCCTGCCTATCTGAATGAGATTAAGCAGTCAAGAGAGACTATAATATACTATGACTGCGAGGAGCATAATGGTGACTGCCAGGTAATGGGCAGGCTGTTTAATGAGGAACATTCAAGCTCATTGGATTTTGAGGATATACCCCCTACGCTGATCAATGCGCTTATAGCTGCAGAAGATAAGACCTATTTCACCAGAGAGCATGCAGTGCCTCTTGAGGGTCTTGCAAGGGCCTCGATAAATAATATAAAGGCGACATTAGACGCGAGCGATGTATTCTCTCTGCCGCCTAATATAGACCTTAAGCTTGTGCAGGGAGGTTCTGGTCTTTCGCAGCAGACATCAGAAAATATTTTCGGACCTTATGGCATGTCTATAACAGGCAAGCTGGCAGAGGCAATAGACGCCGAGCGCCTCCAAGATAAGTACTCAAAAGAGCAGATCCTAGGGTTCTATCTGAACTCATTCTTTGTCGAAGGGAACGGTTTCGGAATATCTACTGCGGTCAAGAGATTCTTCAACATAAATGATATCGAAGAGCTTCGCATACAAGAAGGCGTAGACCTTGAGAGGAAGGTCGAGAAGCTTAACCGGATGGTGTTCATCGCAGCCTCTCTGAAAGGGCGTACCAATTACAACCCATTCATAGGGGATGAGAAAAGGAAGAAGAGAGCATCAGAAGCTGCGGAAAACCGAAAGAGATATGTTCTTGACAGGATGCTTGAAGAGGGATATATAGATAATGAACTTCATGATGCTGCTTATGCCCAGCCTATAAGGTTTGAGGAAGGGAACTTCCGTTCTGACTGGAACAACCCTCTTGAGTTCGTACTTGAAGAGCTGCAGGATCCAGATTTCACAGAGATACTCAAGGAGAAAGGGATAAGCAACCTCAGCACAGAAGGCCTAAGGGTCTACACAAGCTTTGACCATGATCTTCAGGAGGAGACTGAGTATGCTGTCAGGAAGAACCTTTCTGATCTTGACAGGCTTATCAGAGGATATATCTCTCCTGTAAACATAAGGCTTAAGGATCATGATGAGCTTAAGCTTCACGGATTCTATCATGGAAAAGTAGTTTCTATAGACGGAGATAACATCCTGGTTGATTTCGGTAATGCCCGGGGGCTGATAGATAAGAAAGGCCTCAGCGGCCTATCAAGCAAGAGATTCAAGCAGGGAGAGATGATCTACGTCAGCGTGAGGGAGGAAGGCCAGATGCCTCTTCTTGATATAGAGCAGGATCCTGGAGATAAAGGTGTGCAGGGCGCGACAGTGGTACTTGATGAAGGCCTTGTACGCGCGATGGTAGGTGGGTTTGACAATAAGGGATACAACCGTGCTGTAAAGTCAAAAAGGCAGCCAGGCTCTGCATTCAAGCCTATAGTATACTACGCAGCCCTGCAGCTAGGATGGGATATAAGGGATGTGCTCGAAAATGAGAAGACACTTCTTACATATCATGATACTGCATACTCGCCAGATAATTATACTCAAGACGCTCCAGGAAATGTATCTTTCATGTGGGGTCTTGCAAAGTCACATAATATAGCTACAACATCGCTTCTTTATCATCTCTGCGATAACCTAAGCGCTGAGGAATTCTCGGATGTTGCAGATCTTGTAGGCCTCTTCCAGAATGATGACTTGAGCTATAATGATTTCAGGCAGAGGGTAAGGGATGAAGGGGGCATAGTGATGGAT
>CAYNQH010000220.1:0-2740 GCA_964399255.1 uncultured Methanosarcinales archaeon
GAGAACATTTCAATGAAGGTGAGCTTGACAAGAGCATCACAGAATGGACAGTGATATTGAAGATACTTAACAGTGAGGATGAGCTTAGAAAGATAGGCCTTATAAAGTTCATAACCCAGATAAAGAGGGATATTGGAGATATGTTTGAAGATCTCAGGAGGATAAACTCTATCCTGGAGAGAAGGATAGAATCTATAAAAAGTTACACCGGATAGGCAGTTAAAAATCAAAGGAGAGTTTTCTTTGAGATTCTTTAAAAATGAAATTAGAAAGGTTTATAAATTTCAATCCCAGAAGCCTTACTGAGGTTAAGGATGGCTATTTTTGCAAAAGACAGCATAAAAAGTATACAAGAGAGGGAGATAGTTCTTCTTGAGACAGAGAGGCAGATAATAGAAGGCATAGAATCTGCTGCAAGAGAGATCTCAGGAAGGAAATCCAGCATAACCAGAGATATAGACCGCCTGGCAGAGCTGAATAAAAAGACAGCAAAGCCCTTATCAGAGAATGTTTCGGATATCGTCTCCCTGCTGCAGATCATAAAAGATAAGCTAGGCAGCCACTTTAAGGTAGGGGAGCTTGAAAAGAGCATCACAGAATGGAATACCATACTAAAGATACTAAGGGATGAAAAAGAGTATGGAAAGATAAACCAGGCAGCAACTTTCCCAAAGTTCAAGACACAGCTAAATCAGGATATCACAGCGATGATGAAAGATATAGAAAAGCTGGTTAAGGTGCTAGTGATAAGGAAAGATAAGATAGATAATATTATGCAAAGCATATGAGGTGAAGAAACATGTCTTTATTAAAATTAGATTTAGAAAGGATAAAACAGAAGATAAAAAAAGATATCAATAGCGAAAGGGAAGTGATCAACAAGGTAAACCAGGCAGTAATAAAGCTTAACAATAAGGATAACCAGCTTAAAGAGATATTCGAGACCTTAACCCCTCTGAACCTGATGACAAAGGTCAGGGCCCTTAAGAAGTACGCAGAGGAATATGCTTCAATACTCAAAGAGATCCAGGATAGGCTTGGAGACCATACCGAAGAGGTGAAGATAACAAAGGCAGTGACAGAATGGCAGACTATCGCAAAGATATTGGGCGATGAGAAAGAGCTGGCCAAGCTAAATCAGGAGAAATTTGTTGAACAGCTAAAGTCAGACTTCAAAGCGATGCAGGAAGAAGTAAAAAAGCTAAGAGAACATCTCCAGAAGCATGTCGGCGATGTCTACGAAGCGTGGAAAACAGCAGTAAACAGCTGATTCTTTATTTTGAGGCTTTTTTCTTTTATATTACATATTTTAGGTCAAAACCGAAAGGTTTATATATAAGTTACACTACTCTTTAGTAGTGATTTAAATGGCTCTACTACTTGTGCAAGAAGCAGTTATGCTTGTCGATTTGAGGTTGGAGGATATAATATCCACAGCCAGGGAGATGGGTTTAGACACTGTTGATGTCCATTTCAGGCAGCACTCAAGCAAGGAAGCGACAAGAGACCTTGAGAGGGTAGAAGACCTGCCTCCAAGGATGGACTATACCTTTTTCACATTCAGCTATAAAGGTTATGCAGGAGGGCAAGAGAAGCTTAATTCCCACCCCCAATTCTTCGGAAAGTTCCTTTATATAAAAGACCAGAAAAACCAGAAAGCAGAGCATTTACTTGTAAAGCACAGGCCTGGATGGAAGGCTATGGTGAGCAAAGACCCGGATACAATAATCCAGGAGCAGATAGAAGCAAGGGTAAAGGAGCTGCGGAAAGAAGGTTTTGAATCATCAGCATATGTAAAGATGCCTGACGAGCAGGAACAGCTCTTTATAGGCAAAGAAGATTCTCTTGAGCATAAGGACCTGAATTATACCCCTCTAGTGTTCCACTGGTAAGATCATCAGATTATTCTTAAAACTATTTAAATCAAATCAAAAGATATATAACATCCTTTCTCTCCTCTTGATTTATGAAATTCTCACACTTAGCAGACTGCCATATCGGCTCTTGGAGGGATGAAAAGCTCAGAGATGCCTCGATGAATGCGTTCATAAAGGCTGTTGAACTGTCAATAAAAGAGAAGGTAGACTTCATCCTGATATCAGGGGACCTGTTCAATACAGCCCTGCCTCCTATAGACAAGCTAAAGAAGGTTGTGCAGGAATTCAGGAGGCTTAAGGACCTTGGAATAGAGGTATATGTAGTGCCAGGATCTCATGATTTCAGCGTGACAGGCAAGACTATGCTGGATGTCCTATCGCATGCAAGGCTGTGCCATAATGTAGTTAAAGGAACAGTGCAGGAAGATACGCTGAACCTGATGTTTACCATAGACAAGAAGACCGGCGCGAAGATAACAGGCATGCTCGGGAAGAAAGGCATGCTTGAGAAGAGATATTATTCTGCAATAAACAAAGAGATGCTGGAGAAAGAACCAGGGTTCAAGATATTCATGTTCCATACTGCGCTTACAGAGCTCAAGCCCAAGGAGCTGGAGAAGATGGACTCTGCTCCAATATCCCTGCTCCCAAGAGGATTCGATTACTATGCAGGAGGCCATGTACATATAGTCAAGAACGCCACCCTTGAAGGATATAAGAACATAGTCTACCCAGGACCTTTGTTCCCAAACAGTTTCAGAGAGATTGAAGAGCTAGGAACAGGAGGATTCTATATCTACGATGACGGCAACATAAGGTATGAGCCTTTGCAGGTGCTCAACGCCCATAGCATCCTCATCGAT
>CAYNQH010000221.1:0-2705 GCA_964399255.1 uncultured Methanosarcinales archaeon
GAGGCCAGGAGTTTGTTAAGAAGAATTTCCTTGTCACAAGGCATCTGATGGACTATATCCAGCTCCTGAAGAAGATGATGCTGCATTATAAGACTATCTGATTATCTTCTCTCTGACCTTTTTCTCATCAAGCTGATATCCTTCTTTCTTTGCGTAGACTATTATATTCTTGATATCCCTCTCGATGAGCTCTGTTGCATTCTGGCTCTTGACAGGGGTGCACTGGGAGAAGTCTATGAAAAAAGGGGTCTCATTATTGTTGAGGATATTGAAAGGCGATAGGTCTCCATGGACTAGTCCTGCCTTGTAGAGCTTTGCTATCATATCAACCACCTTATCCATGAACTTTTTAGGGTCATCTGGGGGGGAATCCTTAAGCATAGGTGCAGGGTCGCCGACCATCTCCATGACTATTATGTTCTCTTTGAAGGTTAGGGGGGTAGGGACATTTAGGCCGATCTCACGGGCTTTCAGCAGGTTCCTGTACTCCCTCTGTGTCCATGTGAATATTATCCTCCTCCTGTTCTTCTTTAGGTTGAGGTATCTTGTGTCATACTTGATATAGTCAAACATCTTCTTGAAATCGCAGGTCTCAAGGCGGTATATCTTCACTATGATGTCTTTTCCCTCTTTCTTTGCTGAGAATATATTGGCTTCTTTCCCTATCGAGATAGGGCTCTTGAGCTCTTTAAAATGGCCTTCTGATGCAAGCTTGAAGAGATTCCTTTCTGTGAAGGCATCAAACACGTTGCCCCATGTCTTGAACTTCTCTCTTGTGATCTTGACCATAATTCAGCATAAAACTCCCGAATTTATAAAGCTTACAGCCTGAGAATTAGTTTCTACTCATTAGTAGTCAAAAAACCGAAAAGTTTAAATATAAGTTAGGACTACCTAGTAGTTAACTCCAACACCCCCAATAACGAGGCTACCTCTTTTCCTTGTGAAATGCCCTTGGGCAAGGCACAAGGTTTTTTTATGCTTACGCTATCACCTCTTTTTCCCGAGCAGAACCCTTGAAAAAGGGTTCTGCCAGGGTTTTTAACCATTATAAGCAGGAGATAGCTGGTAAGCTCGATCTACAAGACGATCTACAAGATAGACACAAAAAAATATCATGATTAAAATATCATAATCAAAATATCATAATCATTAGATTTAAATAGCCATGATGCGTAACTAAAGTTACACACAAATTACACAAATGGGTCTTTGATTGAGCAGAAAATCGCTTTTCAGCGGTGAAATCGAACCACTCTTGTGTAAGTCAGCCCGATACGAGAGTACTCAATGGAGCTTACGATAAACTCGAGCTATGAGCTTGGGAGTTAGTATTTCGGGCAACAATTTATTTTTCAGGATTAATTGGCTTTAATATAAGCAAAAAAGGCTGAAAAAGCCTAAACAGGCGAGGAAAGACCTTATATTCATCACATTCATTTCATTCATTTAGGTGTGGTATGACTTCTTTCCTTGCAGAAAATACAACAAAAGAAAAAATAGAGAAGTGCACTTTTAGTATAATCAAGGTAATTTATCATGATCATCATTTCAATCGTTTTGGTTGAGAGATTAGATAGTTTTGTTAACTAAGAGTGCTTTTTCTATAAAACCGGAGGAGTGATAACTATGGCTAAGATTAGCCCAGTATCAGCAAAATATATAGTACACGCTACAATAGAGATTGAAGGCGTTGTTGACAGACCAGATGTGATCGGCGCGATATTCGGCCAGACAGAAGGACTTCTTGGAGCAGATTTAGAGTTCAGAGAGCTTCAGAGAAGCGGAAGGATAGGCAGGATAGAGGTCAATCTAGAGACTAAACAGGGAAGGACCAATGGCGCTATTATAGTCCCTTCAAGCCTGGATAAGGCAGAGACTGCAATAATCGGCGCAGCCCTTGAGATAATCCAGAGGATAGGACCTTGCAATTCTAAGATCAGAGTCCAGAAGATTGAGGATGTCAGGATATCTAAGAGAGTCTTCGTGGTTGAGAGAGCAAAAGAGCTCCTCAAGACATTCATGGAAGGAGTCTCCCCTGACTCTCAGGAACTTGCGGATGAAGTTGCATACTCTGTAAGGGTCATGGAGATCCAGGAGTACGGCAAGGACAGGCTTCCTGCAGGACCAGGCATCGATGAGTCTGAAGAAGTCATCATAGTAGAGGGAAGAGCAGACGTAGTGAACCTTCTGAAGCACGGCTTCAAGAATGTCATCGCGATGAACGGCTCAAGCTGTCCTCAGACAGTCATAGACCTCAGCAAGCATAAGACTACACTGGCCTTTGTCGATGGAGACAGAGGAGGAGACCTCAATGTTCAGGAGCTCTTGCAGGTAGCTGATCTTGACTTCGCTACAAAGGCTCCTGACGGCAAGGAAGTAGAAGAGCTTACAAAGAAGGAGATCCATAAGGCATTGAGGGCGAAGATATCCGCAGAGCAGGCAAAGCATGAGTTTGCAAGCAAGAAGAACGGCGGAAGCGTCCAGAGAAGCCCTCCTCCAAGGAACAGCCCAAGAGTAGAGAATAACAACTCTAACAGCGCGAGGGTCGACACCAGGAGAAGGCCGCCTATGCAGAGGCAGGCACCTCAGCCGGGCCCAGCTGCAGCACCTTCATCTAAGGCAAGGATAGACCCTCAGCAGAAGGATGCCTTCAAAGGGATGCTCGAGGACCTTATAGGCACGAGAGGAGCTTACATCCTTGA
>CAYNQH010000222.1:0-2689 GCA_964399255.1 uncultured Methanosarcinales archaeon
CCTGAACAGCAGGTAGATTATTTTGTATCATTGCACTTTAGCAGGGGAAAGAAAGTAAGAACCTGCGCTCTTGTAGGCCCTGAGCTGAAAGATGAAGCAAAAAAGACCTGCGATATGACCATAGATCAGGAAGAGTTCGCAAAGTATGCTGCTGATAAGAAGATCGCAAAGAAGCTTGGGAAAGAGTATGATTTCTTTATAGCTCAGGCAAATATCATGGCAAAGGTGGCTTCTGCCTTTGGTAAGGCACTTGGTCCAAGAAAGAAGATGCCAAACCCTAAAGCAGGCTGTGTAGTGCCTCCAAAAGCTAATCTTGGTCCTCTTATAGAGAAACTGCAGAAGACAGTAAGGCTTTATGCTAAGGAGAAATTGATCATCCAGTGTCCTGTCGGCAATGAATCGATGAAAGATGAGGAGATAATAGACAATATCATGACGATCTATAATCATCTGGTCCATCATCTCCCTAAAGAGGAGAACAACATCAAGAACATGTTCATCAAGCTTACAATGGGCAAGCCAGTGAAGGTACAATAAAATGGCACATGTAGCACCATACAAAAAAAAGATTGTAGACGAGTTTGTCAAGCTTATTACAGATTATCCTATAATCGGGGCGATCAATGTAGAGAATCTTCCTGCTACCCAGTTCCAGAACATGAGGGCTAACCTTAGAGGGAAGGTAGTCATAAGGATGACCAAGAGGCGCCTTCTCAACCTTGCCTTTGATAAGGTAAAGGATAAGAAGCCGGGAGTAGACCAGCTCAAGCAGCATCTTGGAGGCATGCCTGCATTGATCTTCACTAAGGATAATCCTTTCACGCTTTACAAGACCATACAGAAGAGCAAGTCTTCTGCTCCTGCTAAGCCAGGACAGACAGCGCCTAAGGACATAGTCGTCCCAGCAGGCCCCACATCTTTCGCTCCAGGCCCTATAATCAGCGAGCTAGGCAGCGTAGGCATAAAAGCAGGTATAGAAGATGGTAAGATTGCAATAAAGGCAGATACTACTGTTGCTAAAGAAGGAGCAGTCATAAGCCCTAAGCTTGCATCATTGCTTACAAGGCTGGGGATACGTCCTATGGAAGTAGGCCTAGATCTTGTTGCGGTCTATGAAGACGGGCATATATTCACTAAGAAGATACTTGCTATCGACGAGAAAGTATATGTAAACAACCTGACACAGGCAGCCAGATGGGCATTGAACCTTGCTATGGATGCAGCAGTTTTCACATCCCAGACGACAGAGCTCCTTGTCCAGAAAGCATTTAGAGAATCTAAAGCTCTGGCTATGGAACAGAATATAATGGCTGATGCTGTCGCTTCTGACCTTTTACAGAAGGCTGAAAGGCAGATTATCGGGTTGAAGTCGCAGCTTAAATTATGAGCTGGCAACACACATCACATTCCTATGATTTGGCGGCATCTGTTATGGCAGATAAATCATAAAATCTTACATGACAAGATTCGCCTGATTAAGGAGAGAAAGAAGGAAGATAAGAAATAAGAGAAAGGAGAGATAATACTCATATTGGAGGAGAAAAAAATGGAATATGTATATGCCGCAATGCTGATCCACAAAGCTGGTGGAAAGATAGATGAAGCAAAGGTTAAGAAAGTCTTGGAAGCTGCTGGTGTAACACCAGACGAAGCAAGAGTCAAGGCTTTGGTTGCAGCACTTGATGGTGTTAATATTGATGAGGCTGTTGAGAAAGCTTCAGTAGCACCTGTTGCAGTTGCTGCTCCTGCCGCTGCTCCAGCTGCTGGAGAGGCTAAGAAGGAAGAGAAGAAGCCGCAAGAAGAGAAAAAATCCGAAGAGCAGGCAGCTGCTGGACTCGGATCATTGTTCGGTTAAAAAATGTGTACGAATAAGTGCTTTAATGCACTTTTTTGCACACTAGTGAGTGGAACCAGATGTCAGATAAAGATGAGAATAATAATTTAGGTCAGGAAATAAAGAAATATGGAGATGTAATTTCGAAACTCAGAGCAGAGCTTAATGAGCTGAATGACCAGAAAGAATCATGGTTCCAGAAGAAGAGAGAAGCAACAGATAAGATTTCTAAGATCCTTAAGGAAGTAAGGCTGATAAGGAATAAGAGGAATTCTCTTACAAAAGAGGTCCAGGCCCTTAAAGAGAGCAGGAAGGTCATCAACGAGGAGATCAAGAAGAAGATTGTTGAGATAAAGGCCCTTGAAAAGGATCGCAGAGACATCCAGAAAAAGCATGAGATAAAATTTGACCCTTCTAAGATAAAGGCTGAGATAGATAAGATAGAGCTGGTTATAGAGACAGAAGCGCCTTCTTATGAACGAGAGAAGAAGCTTATGAAGCAGCTCAATGAGAAGAAGAAGATATATGACCAGGTCAAAGGTCTTGCAGGTGTCTATGATAATATGAATAAGCTTTCTAAAGAGATAGATGACCTGAAGAAGAAAGGTGATGATTCCCATAAGCAGATACAGGCTAAGGCAGCGGAAAGCCAGGAGAATCATGAGAAGATGATAGCTATATCGAAGGAGATAGATGATCTAAGGAAGCTTGAAGAGGAGTCATTAAAGCAGTTCAGCCATTATAAGATGGAGTTCAACAAGCTCAATGAACAGCTTAAGGAGAACCTGCAGGGCATCAACCAGGTAAAGGGCCAGGCTGATTCTGTAAGGCAGGAGAAGAAGAAAGCGAAGAAGA
>CAYNQH010000223.1:0-2663 GCA_964399255.1 uncultured Methanosarcinales archaeon
TGTGATAGGATTCTCTCCAGGGGTCCTTACTGAGGTGGCGATGATGAAATACCACTTCAAGTATCTTAACTCTAACACTAAGCTGATAATATTCATGAATACGCTGTCTGCGCCTTTGCATCCTGAACTTGAGGAAGACCTAAAGAACATATTCTACATAACAAGCGTAGAAGCGCTCGAGGAGATCCTGGGATGAGATACAAACTGGTATGCTTTGATCTTGATGGGACTCTTGTTGACGAGACTATATTCATATGGTACACCCTTCATGAGTTCTTCGGCTCTGATAAGGAGGAGGTCAGGGGCAATATCGATGCTTTCAAGGAAGGCAGGATAACATACCAGGAATGGGTTGACAGCGACATAAGGATGTGGAAGAAAGCTGGCGCTACAAAGGAGAAGATCTTCAAGGCGATAGAGCCTCTTAAGCTGATGCCTGGAGCGTTGCCTATGCTGGAAGAGCTGAAGAAAGCAGGGCTGAAACTTGCTATCGTCTCAGGCAGCATCACCTTTGTCCTGGACAAACTGATCCCTGACCATGAGAAAATATTTGATCATGTGTACATGAACAAGGTGGTTTTCAATAAGGATGGGACAATCAAGCAGGGTATAGGAACTCCTTTCGACATGGAGCACAAGGCCACAGGCCTGAAGAAGATAGCAGAGCAAGAAGGCATTCCTTTAGAGCAGTGCGTCTTCGTAGGAGACAACCACAACGATGTGCATATAGCAGAGATCGCAGGCTTTTCTATAGCATTCAACTGCAAGAGCGACGAGCTGGCGCAGATAGCTGATGTAGTGATCGAGAAGAAAGATCTCAGGGAGATTCTGAAGTATGTGATTGATTAATGTCCTATTTTCAGTTATTCTAAATTTTGGATGGAAAAATTTATTAAATCTGCCTGATTTTTACTGTCTATGTGGTTGCGCAAAGACTTAAGAAAGCAAATTTCTGATATGATCCTTGCTATAGAAAAAGACGCGTTAGCTATTCCTGATAGCTGGCAGTGGATGGAACAGAAAGAACATAAACTCGAACACATCGAAGAAGAAGATATAGCTTTAATCAAAGAGCTTCAAAATCTGCAGAATAAAGGCCTGGATATTCCAGAGCTCTCCCTAAGGATAATCACAAAAGCGCAGCAGTTGAAAGATTATATCGGATTAATGGAGGCCCAAAAAGGGTTAGACCCAAAAACCCAGAGAGATGAGATAGACCGGCTAAGAAAATTCACCCAGGAGATAGATGCTCTCTTCCAGCAGGAGATAAAATTCATAAAAGCATCTCAAGAAAGAGCGCTCCACGAGGGGCGGGGCCTGGCTGTTCCTAAGAAGTGCATCTCTTTCTTTTCAGCTGAAGCCAGCAAATCAGAATCTGCTGGAGAGGATTTCTCCGCGTTTATCGGCAGGGTAGGCAAGACTCCTTACCCTAATAAGTTGTACAGTTTCCTACGCGTGAGGTTCTCTGGTTTTGTCGGCAATGAAGAGCTGATACAGGACTACCTCGATGGTTCTAAGAGAGCTTTCCTGGATAAGCTAAAGCAGGAGCTGGATATCATCGAGAAGGATGCCAAAAAGATCGAAGGAGTCCAGTATAAATCAGGAGCAGGCTGGAATCATTTCATCCTTAATGGGGATGCGCAGCAGCATAGGAGCTTCAAGGCCTATATATCCCTCGACTACCACACATTCACAGCAAAAGCGTTCATATCAGCTGTTCAGGCCTTGGTTAAATCAGGATTCAGAGGCCAGATCAAGACCTGCCAGCCGGAATCTGCGCTCATGCTGTTCCAGCAGGATGATAATATTGTGATCCATGGGGATGAGCCTCATCTGGTTACAAGAGCTGCTCAGGCCGTGACTAAATCACTGGAACAGAACGGCGTCCGCATAGGCGGAGGCTCAAGGGTCAGCAAGTTCAATATCGCGCAAGACTTCATGGTCCCTGACCTTCCTGCGCTGGGCCAGAAAGCTCACAAGACAAGCTTTTCTGAGGGGATTTCGGAGATCTCCTGTGAAATCCTGCTCCAGGCGATAAACGGAAGCAGGCAATATCTTAAGTCATACACTGACTTCAGGAATTTCCTTATGAAACTCTATTCTGACAATGGGCCGTTTGTGCAGTATGCTAAAAAACTCAATGTAATTTAACTGCAAGAGCGATGAGCTCGCGCAGATAGCTGATGTTGTTGTGGAGAAGAAAGATCTGAGAGAGATACTGCCTCATATAATCGGCTGATTCTTATCATGTTTCAATAGGGCTAGGGCTGGCTTTTAGAAACATTTATTAAATTCAAGATATAAACTTGTATTATGATATTTTGTAGTGCTTGTTTATTAGGGGTCAAATGCAGGTATGACGAAAAGTGTAACTTGAATGAAAAAGTCCTTGCTCTTTCAAAAAAGGAAGTTCTTATCCCTATCTGCCCGGAACAATTTGGAGGTTTACCCACCCCTAGAGAACCTTCAGAACAAAGAGGGGAAGAGGTTATTACTAAATCAGGAAAAAACGTAACAAAAAATTTTCAGGCTGGTGCTAAAGAAGTTTTGAAACTAGCTCAATTGTTTAATATAAAAAAGGCAATCCTAAAACAAAGAAGCCCTTCTTGTGGTTCTGGCAGGGTCTATGATGGGACTTTTTCTGGAACACTCATTGAAGGAGA
>CAYNQH010000224.1:0-2630 GCA_964399255.1 uncultured Methanosarcinales archaeon
AGTTGGACTATGCAATTCTTTGAAAATATTTATAAACAAAGAAGTTTAATCACTCTGATATGGCAAAACTACAATTTTATCCTCTTGATATAACCTACAAAGTAGTGGGGAACAAGCCAAGGATATTCCTATTCGGCAGAACTCCTGAAAATCGGCAGATATGCGTCATAGATGATAATTTCCAGCCTTACTTCTACATCCAGCCGATCAAAGGGGAAGAGATAGAAGAAGTTGCTGAAAAGGTAAAGCAGATCAGGACAGAGAAGAAAGGTGTAGTATCTTCTATTATAAAGACAGAACTGGTAAGCAAGAAGCATCTTGGGAAACAGAAGATGCTTATAAAAGCTTATACTCTAGTCCCTGGAGACATAACTGCCCTTAGGCCAGAACTGACCAAAGTCAAAGAGATAGAGAGCCTGCTAGAGGCAGATATCCTGTTCACAAGGAGATATCTTATAGACAAAGGTATAGTCCCTCTCACGCTTACAGAAGTTGATGGGGAGCCTATAAACCTGAGGCTGAAAGTGCCTTCATTCTCGGCAAGATCGATAAGACAGGAATCAGAAGAGATGATACAAGAGCCTGCCATTATCGGGTTCGATATAGAGACATATAATGCATCTGGAAAAGGGATAGACATGGAGAAGAACCCTATCCTTATGATAGCATTATACGGCAAGAAGTTCAGGAAGGTTATAACATGGAAAAGATTCGATACTGAAGAGAGATACATCGAGTTTGTCAGCTCTGAAGAAGAGCTCATAACAAAGTTCAAGGAAGCAGTTGAATCATCAAAGCCAGATATACTCTGCGGTTATTTCTCAGATGGATTTGACATGCCCTACATAAGAGCAAGGGCAGAAAAGTACAAGATAAAGCTTGACATAGGCCTGGATTATTCAATACCTAAATCCAAGACAGGGAAAGAGATAATAATGGAGATCCCAGGCATAGTCCATATCGATATATTCAAGTTCATCAGGAGGATAATGAGAGACAGTATGGACATAGAAGCCTACTCCCTCAATAAGGTGGCAGAAGAGCTTCTCGGCATACAAAAAGATGATATCGATATAGAGACGCTAGCTGATGTATGGGACAATGAGCCTAAAAAGCTTGCAGGGTTCTGCAAGTATAACCTTAGGGATGCTGAGCTTGCCTATGAGCTATGCATAAAGATCATGCCTAACCTGGCAGAGCTGGTCAAGCTTGTAGGCCTGCCTATGTTTGACCTGAGCAGGATGGCCTATAGCCAGCTGGTAGAATGGTACCTGATAAAGAGAGCTAAAGAGTTCAACATCGTTGCTCCGAACAAGCCAGAGCATAAGGAGATAAAGCGGAGGCTTTCTACTGAACCTTATGAAGGGGCTTTTGTATACGAGCCGAAGCCAGGACTTTATTCAGATATATTCCTTTTTGATTTCAGGAGCCTGTACCCTACGATAATCTCTGCGCATAACATCTCCCCTTCTACAATCAACTGCGACTGCTGCGATGATGCAGAGAGAGTCCCTCTCGAGGGCCAGGATATCTGGTTCTGCAAGAAAAAGAAAGGTTTCATCCCTACAGTGATTGAAGACCTAATCACGAGAAGGATGAGGATAAAAGAGATCCTGAAGAAGAAGGAAGGGGAAGAGCAGAAGTTCCTGTATGCAAGGCAGTACGGCCTTAAGACGATCGCCAACTCTATGTATGGCTACCTGGGCTTCTACGCATCAAGATGGTACTCAAAAGAGGCTGCGAGCAGCATAACTGCATTTGCAAGGCATTATATCAAGAAAGCCATAAAAGAAGCACAGGACGAAAAGTTCGAGGTGATCTACTCAGATACTGACTCAGTCTTCCTCGTCTCCCCTAACAAGAAAGAGGAAGAGGTCAAGAAATTTGCAGAAAAGGTCAATGCAGACCTGCCAGGCCTGATGGAACTGGAATATGAAGGGCATTATCCTACAGGCATCTTCGTCCCTGCAAAGGATGGAGGGGTAGGTGCAAAGAAGAAATATGCGCTGATCTCAGATGAAGGCAAGATGATAATCAAAGGTTTTGAGACTGTAAGGAGGAACTGGTCTACCATTGCCAAAGAGACCCAGGAAGAAGTGCTGAACATAGTGCTTAGGGAAAAGGATGCAGACAAAGCAGTCAGGTACATAAAGAAGGTCATATCAGACCTTAACGATAAGAAGATCCCTATGGAGAAGATGATAATCACCACCCAGCTCCAGAAAGAGATCAGCCAGTATGAGTCTGTAGGGCCTCATGTTTTTATCGCAAAGAGGATGAGGGATAAAGGGATGGATGTAGGTCCAGGATCAATAATAAGGTATATAATCACGAAAGGCAAAGAGAAGATAAGGGATAAGGCAAAGCTTCCTGAAGAATGTAAAGAAGGAGAATATGACTCTGATTATTACCTCAACAACCAGATAATCCCTTCTGTGGAGAAGATATTTGAAGTGCTAAACCATCCGAAAGAAGAGCTTTTCAAGGACCATAACCAGAGCGAGCTAGGAAAATTCTTCTGAATGTTTATTCTAGAGAAAAGGTAAGTCAAATATTATAGGATTGTATGAAAATCTCATGATGATAGTGAACTATAGAAAATAGGATAGAAAAAAGGAGATTAAGAAGCT
>CAYNQH010000225.1:0-2615 GCA_964399255.1 uncultured Methanosarcinales archaeon
AAGATGGCCGCCACCCTCTAAGGAGCAATGGCGGGATCTCACCTTGCAGGGATTATAGCGGGAGAAGAGGCGGACTGGCGCCTTGTAGGTAAGCAAGATGAATTCTTTAGATCCTAGAGGATTAAGGACTATCCATAGCACTATAAGCCGGGCTCAGGAAGCAAGAAAGAAAAAGCCCTCTGACCTAAATGAGATTTTTGCAGAAGATGCGAGGCTTATAATAACACCTAACAATGCCTGCAGGAATGCATGCACCCACTGCATAGCTGATTCTTCCCCTCAAGGGATCCAGATGCCCTATGACCATTTTGAAAGTATCGATCCATCATTCTTCAGCATATTCAATGTTGCAGATTTTGGAAGAAGAGGCAACCCTCTGATATATAGTTCGCAGGGAAAAGATCTCGCAGACATCATAGTATTCCTATCTGAGAAGGGCATTGCAGAGTTCACGCTTGCTCTTGCAATCATAAAAAAGCAGGATGGCTTTACTGAAAAGGTTGTAGGAAAATTAGAATCAATTTCAGATGAGACAAAGATCGAGACTATGATAACTTATCATCATTACTTCTCCAACCTTGACAAGGAAAAGCTTGCAAAGGAGTTCAACCAATCATTAAAGCAGTATATAAGGTTCTCAAGAAAGATCCTTGTCTCTCTCCTTGGAGACCGGTTTTCTCTTGAACCAAAAGCAGATGAGGTTCTGGAAACATTTGATGCAAATAAAGCCCTAGTATTTGAGGGCATAGACATAGAAGGGGAGGATGGCAAGTACAGGTTAAGGTATAAAGAAAAAGAAGCAGAGTTATCTATCCCTAAAGTAGATACGAGACTCTATCCTCTAGGCAGGTTCAGGGATTATCTTAAAGGTCAAGGCATCCTAAAAGAATATGAACAGAGATTCGAAGCATCGATGGGGGAATATGTCTGTCCTGATCTTGTGAGATGGCCTGGGATAATAATAGAGCCTGATGGCAGCCTTAACCTTTGCGCCTCCTTTGAAGCCATAAGCTGCAACCAGGCTATCATATCCAACATATTCAAGCCTTACGATGAAGTTAAACATGATCTTTTGGGGCTGCATAAAAGAGAGATTGAATGGTTCATACACAATCTTGAAGGGATAGCGGAAGGAAAGATCTCAACGTGTAAGATGAAAAATCTCTGCTACGAGAGGTTTTGAGAGGTTTAAAAACCTTATAAAAAGATTATGCTCAAGAATATAAATGCTTATTAAATTATAAGAACTAAAGAGGTCTGATACACATGGAATACCCAAAAACAGTAAAACAAAAACTTGAAGAATTAGGGATCATATATGAGAATTTTGAACTTTTCTACAACCGTGTTAAAGAAGATAATACAATACCCCCTAAAGATATCATGGGTGAAAACCAATACAGTCTCATAGAAAAATACCTGACTGATAATGGAGTCATCACCCCAGATGGAATAGATAAAGACGGTCTCGAGCTTATAAGCATCATGATGGACCTAGAGGCTACGCTAAATTCTTGTGGAAGAGATTTTGATGAGGATATTGATGATGATATATATGAAAACTCAGGTGGCCTGATGCCCTGCAATGAATATGATGATGACGGCCCAAGCGGAGGATTGATGCCTTGCAGGTAGTTCTCTTTATCTCCCAAAAATGATCCGGAGCAGATAAAAATCTGTAGGATAGGCAAGGGAATTAGAAAAAAAAAGGCATCATCTATCTCTCCTAGGAATATGGTATACACCTCAATCTATATAGAGCCTTTCAAGAACCATAAAGAGATAAACAGAGGATCCCTGCATTATAATGCCTTCCTTGAAGCATACATATCTGACCTTAAGATAGCGCAGAATCTTGCAGATCCTTACCTAAGATGGGTTGACATGATGTGCAACACAGGAAGAGCTTTGAATGAGTTCACTTCTAGATGCAAAGATTATGATTATGTCTTAGGTGTTGAGCCTTCTTTCAATGGTCTTCCTGAATACAACAACATAATAAGAGGGGATCCTGCAACACTTATAGTAACTCCCAGGCCCAACCTTATAACAAGCAGGTATGGATTCATCTATCTCTCCCTAGAAGAGAAGATAAGGAACCTTAAGGCATGGTTCAGCCTCCTTGAAGGAGGAGGAGAGATAGTGATATGGCCTTATGCAAACAATATGAAAAAGGAAGAAAATGAGCTTGAAAGCCTCATTCAAAGTTTCAGGAGACATGAGATCATCAAGACAGGAGAAGAGTTAGGCATCAAGATATTCAAGTGAGGCTATCCCTAATCAAGAAAGAAAAGATATTCAAGAATCATCTTCAGCAGGCTTCTCTGGCTTCTTATTGAACTCATTCCCATTGCCAAGCTTCTCGGTGAACCTGCACTTAGGATAGTTGCTGCAGCCTAAGAAACGGCCATACACACTATTTCTCAAGACCAGCTTGCCTTCCTTGCATTTAGGGCATGGCTTGTTCTCGTTCTCGGCAACCTCTTTCTGGCCTTCATCATCAAGCTTCTTCAGAGGGCATTCCGGATTTATGCAGAGCTCCTGAGGCCTTTTGCCCTTCTTTATTATCATTATCATAGGATATTTGCATGCTTCGCATTGTTTTTTCGCTGATT
>CAYNQH010000226.1:0-2594 GCA_964399255.1 uncultured Methanosarcinales archaeon
ACTGCGACATTCTCTCCTCCTCTGAAATCGCTTCTCACTGCGAATATAGGGCCTAGTCCTTTGCCTGTGTAATATCCTATCTCGCTTGCGACCCCGTCATCTATCTGGTGTCCTCCGTCTAATATTGCACCAAGGCAGTCAGACATTCCCATCAGGATGTTGTTTATTGGGGTGACTTTTAGGCTGAATCTTTTCCAATATTCAAATCTTTCATCATAGCCTTTGATGGACATAAGCTTCTCAAAATCTAGCTCTTTCCCGCATTCTAGAAAAGGATCATTTATCTTTATGCCTATCTCTTCAATCCGTGGTTTTATGAGATTCTCAAGGGTATGCCTTCCTGTTTCAGAGAAACCTAGTTGGTTTGCCAGATACATGCTTACTTGTTTCATATTTGGACCTATCTTATTTTTTAATGGATTTATCTGCATTTAGAACCTTTTTTTAATAAAATAAAAACCGCCCAGGCCCGGAATTTCAGACCAAAGGTATGGGCCTTCAGCATTTTGAACCGGGATACCCCGAAGGGAACTGGCTTGCTTGCAATGTACAAGCAGCAGATGAACCTTAGGGTTTGCTGCGTTTGGCTCAAGGCCAGCGCAATACCAGATTATGCGACCTGGGCATGAATGTGAGTTTTTTTTTTGTATGGTTGTTTTACTCGTACTATTGAGCATAGCGAAATAGTACTTGATGTCGGGCCTCAAGGAACAAGACCCTTGAGCAGTTTATGCGACCTGGGCAATAATAGATGGAAGAAAGTCAATTATATATAAAGCTTATTATAGATGTATATGGCCCTATTTTGCCTTTTTTTGTTCAGGGGGTAAAAGCAATGGTATGCCTCTTTTTATAGGGTATTTTACCTTGCATTTAGCGCAGGATAGGCTTTTATTGTCTTCTGTATACTTTAGATCCCCTTTACAAGCAGGGCAGGCAAGAATATTGAATAATTCCTTTGGAAGAGCCTTTTCTGCCATTTTTAGCCTATCAGAAAGCTTAAATTACTATAAAAACCTTTCTAAAAAACGAAAGATTTAAATACTCAAGCTGATTTCTATATATAAATTTATTGTAATCATTGCTATATGTCAAATTACATTATTAAAGTTTTGTGTTGGGGCGTGGATTAGAATTATTAAAAATTAAATTAAGCTATGGTGGTATTATGAGTTTCGTAAAAAAATGTCCAGAATGCGGAGGTATCAACCTATTCTGGAATAAGGACAAAGGAGAAGTTATCTGTAAAGACTGTGGTCTTGTTGTAGAAGAGAAGATGGTCGATTTCAGCCAGGAATGGCGTGAGTTCGATTCTGAAGGTGCAGAGAAGAGAAGGAGAACAGGAGCACCGCTTACATACACGCAGTTCGACCAGGGTCTTGGCACTGAAGTAGGCCAGAAAGCTGATCTTTATAGGCTTGACAGCAAGGATAAGAATAAGTTCTTCAGGCTGAGAAAATGGCAATACAGGATTTCTACGGCTATAGAGAGGAACCTAAAGCTTGCATTAGCAGAGCTTAAGAGAGTCTCTTCATATTTAAAGCTTCCAAAATCTGTTGAAGAGGAAGCTGCAAGGATCTACACACTCGCAGTGCAGAGAGGCCTTGTTCGTGGAAGGTCTATGGAATCTGTTGTCGCAGGAAGCCTTTATGCTGCCTGCAGGCGTCATGAAGTCCCTAGAACTCTGGATGAACTCTCAGAAGCTTCTGGAATCGAGAAGAAGGAAGTAGGAAGGACATACAGGTTTGTTACAAGAGAACTGGGCATTTCAATACTGCCAAGCAATCCTGTCGATTACATAGCAAGATTCGCATCTTCACTCAAGCTGAGCCCTGAGACACAGTCAAGGGCTATCGAGATACTTGAGCAGGCCCAGAAGGCAGAACTAACCTCTGGAAGGGGTCCAACAGGTATCGCAGCTGCTGCTTTGTATGTATCTGCGCTTATACATGGAGAGAAGAGAACACAGCGTGAAGTAGCTGATGTTGCTGGCGTTACAGAAGTCACGATCCGAAACAGGTATAAAGAGCTTCTTGACAGGCTTGACCTTGAGAAAGAGATCAAGAAGACCAAGAAGAAGAAAAAGGAATGATTTTATTTTTTTATCTCTTTTATAATCTTTTTTAGGCTCTTAAATGCGAAGAATATGAAGATCTTAGAGTTCTCACGGGATAAGGAACAGCATTTCCCTGATTCAATTGAAGAAGATTTCTATACAGAAGCTCTGATGATAAGCCAGGCTCTTGCTAAAGAGGGTATATGTGCAAGCTTGGCGTTTGAAAAGGAAGAGAAGACTCCAAGATCATTTAAGTTGCAAAGTTATAATCCTTTAGATGATATGGCAACAGAGCATATCAGCTGCAGGTTCTACGAAGCATTGCATACATTCATGCCTGCGGTAGGCTATTCTTTATCTTCAGTAGTCAAAGAAGACGAGTAAGAAGATTATTTCAAAATTTGAACATCACTTTGCTGAGACAATCCACCTTGCCTTTATTTATCTTTATCCCTTCTTCTTTTAGCATCCTTATCTTATTTTTAATGCCTCTGGCAAAGCCACCCACTTTTCTGTCAGAATTTATGACCCTATGGCA
>CAYNQH010000227.1:0-2582 GCA_964399255.1 uncultured Methanosarcinales archaeon
TAGCTTTAGGTTATTATCTTGGCGGCAGGATCGCTGATAAGTATAATGACCCCAAGATGCTCTTCTATATCATATTTTTTACAGGGATATTCATAGGCCTTGTCCCATTCATAGCCCAGCCTGTTATGAATGCTTCAGTGAGAGCGATAGACCTGCAGGATTTCTCCTTGTTCTATTCCTCCCTTTTTGTCACTATAATGCTCTTCGCTCTGCCTCTGATAATGCTGGGTATGGTATCTCCTTATGCTATAAAGCTTGTATCTAGGAATATAAGCACTGTAGGCAATACGGCGGGCTCGATATACTCATTGTCTACAGTCGGATCGATAGTAGGAACTTTCCTTCCTGCCTTGTTTACTATACCTTTTATAGGGACAAAGAATACTATAATAATGTTCTCGATAGTCCTTATAATCCTGGGGATAGCAGGGCTCAAGATAAAGGCCCTGTTTATATTTCCTTTAATATTTGCATCCCTCCTCTTCATAGTCGTGCCTATAAAGCCTGCGGCAGGAGTGGTCTATGATGAAGAGTCAGTCTATAACTACATCAGGGTGGTTGATGAAGGGGGGATAATATACCTCCAGCTAAATGAAGGGCACGCAGTGCATTCAATGTATGATCCTAATTCTATAAGCGTAAGGAGATACTGGGGTTATTTCAACTCCCTTCCTATACTGAATCAGGATGCAAAAGAGGTGCTTATGGTAGGCCATGCAGCAGGCACAATGAGCAAGCAGTATGGCCATTACTTCCCCTATCTTAACATTGAAGGCGTAGAGATAGATCCTGCAATATCTGAGGTTGGCAGGAAATTCTTTGCAATGAATGAGCCGAACCTTCAGGTGTATAATATGGACGGCAGGACTTACCTTTATGCTGTCGATAAGAAGTATGATATCATAACTGTAGATGCATATAAGCAGCCTTACATACCATTCCACCTGACCACAAAGGAATTCTTCAGCCTTGCGAAGGACCACCTCAATGAAGGAGGTATAATGGCACTAAATGTCGGAGCTACAAGGGAAGACAGCGAAGTCTATAAGATGATAGTCAACACCCTCCTTGAAGTATTCGGCCATGTATACTCTGTCAGAGTCCCCACTTCTGACAAAGGATACGACATCAAAAGCCTGGTATATTATATAGGCGATGAAGAGCTTGAACATATCGCTAAAGAGGTATCGTTCAATTTCAAAGAGGAAGAGCCAGATAGGAGATTCATAGTCCTTACTGATGACAGGGCGCCTGTAGAGATATATACCGATAAGATGATATATGACTATGCAAGCAGCAACCCTTGAGGATGCTTTTACTTCCATCAGATCTTCTTGAAGAATCCCATTATCGCATAAGCCTCTCTTTTAGTTAGGAAAGCCTTGCTTATCATCCTTTTCCAGACAAGCATCTGGGTCTTTTTCTTCTCAGGTGTGGAGAAGCTCATATTGTCTATCTTTTCCTTCAGCATCTTCATCATCTGATCTTTCTCTGCCTTTGATATAGGCGTTATCTTCTCCTGGGCAGTGCTTTTCCCAGCCTTCTTGAATATCTCATATAAGATTATCGTGACTGAATGGCTTATGTTAAGAGCTGAGTATCTTCTTGAGCTGGGTATGGTGACTACAAAATCACATCTGCCTATCTCTTCATTAGAGAGCCCGCTGCTCTCCCTTCCAAATATGATCGCTATCTTCCTGCCTTTTGCAGATACTGCCTTCTCTGCAAGCTCTTCAGGAGTTATAGGGCTTCTGGGTATGTTATAATCATCCCCTATCTTGGAAGTAGTTGCGATAAGATAATCAAATCTCTGCAGCTCTGCCCAGCTTATGGCCTTTGACCTCTCAAGTACTGCGAGCCCATGCTTTGACCTTATCTTGGCATCTATCCCTTTAGGGTCACATCTAGGGTTGATGAAAAGAAGTTCTTTGATCTCGAAGTTGGCCATAACCCTTGCTATAGCCCCTATGTTGCCCTCGTTCTCAGGCTCTATCAGTACGACGCTTATCACACCCTGATGGATTGGCTCGGCTTATTTAAATATATTGGAACTTTTTATATCCTCTAACATAAACTTGTTTAGCGTCAGCGCAGGCTTTCTTGGAGGGATCAGTTGGGCCTCTAATTTCAGGCTGGCATCGACCTAGCTTATCCTGAAGATTACTTAGTGGCATAGGTTAATTTGTTGATATAGAAATTATTTGATGAAAGCGAACACCAGGTTAGCAAGGATCAATGCAAGGAATGTCCAGCTTATCGATTTCCAGTATCTTGAAGCACGCTCTTCCTTGAAGAAGTGAGATAATGCAGTATGGAGCATCCTGCCTCCGTCGACAGGTCCTAGAGGCACAAGGTTGAAAAGGCCTATTCCTACATTAAGGAGATACAGCCAGAAGAACAGGCCCATAACCCATAATGCTGCTTCAGGAAGATAAGCGCCGTAAGATTCAATAACTGAAGGTTTTATCTCGCTGCTCTGCCTTACATAAACCCCTAGGTAGGGCATGCTGCTGTTCTGAGGATTTCCAGTCAGGTTGATATCATATGTATTGTTGAACGTGAATATCCTGATGCTGTCCCCG